>DCHX01000009.1:627-32462 GCA_002315685.1 Ruminococcaceae bacterium UBA1741 | reverse complement strand
ATAGTCGGTATAATGAGTACAGTTATACTTATCAGCCGCATCCTTTGCCCTATCCTCTTTTATATCGCAGACCGCGACCAAATTTGCCTGCTCTAAAGCGATTGCGGAGTCAAGGTGCATGACCGAGATATTTCCGCAACCTATTACCGCAACATTTAGTTTTCTCATATTTGCCTCGTTAAAGTGATTTAAGTATCGAAATAACTTCTTCTAATTCCTCAGGTTTTACTTTATCGGGGAATACATCGTTTTTAACACAGTCGGTAAAGTATCTGAGTTCATCTGCATAGGCGTCGGTTTTAGGAAGCCCTAAAGTATCCGAGCATTCGTTACCGTCATTACTGCCCGACACAGTATCGCCATTATCGGTATATACAGTCAGTTTACCGTCAGCATAAACAACGACCGCTTTTTCAAACTGGAATCTGAAATTGGCGTTAAAGGGTATTTTTGCGGCATACCATGTCGCTTCGCAGTTTATTACCGCGCCGCCGAAGTTATACAAAACCTCTATAACATCCTGTTCGGGTCTTTTTGACCTGAAGCTTTTAATTTCATCCGGTTTACCTAAGGCATAGACCAAAAAGTCTAAATCGTGGATATGCAGATCAAACGGAACAAGACCGCTTCTGCTTTCGTCCGACATCCAATCATCAAAACTCCAGTCGGGGCAAATGCTCAGCCGTTGCATACTGCCGGATAAGAGTTTTCCATATTCCTCAGTATCTATTAGGTCTTTTACAAATACATATTCGGTCCAGAATCTTAAAACCTGGGCAATCATGAATTTCACATTACGCTTTTGGGCGGTATAGTAAATTCTTTTTACATCATCGTAATTAAGGGATATCGGTTTTTCGCAGACGACATTTATCCCTTTCTCCATCGCCTTTATGGCATATTCGGGATGAAGATATGTAGGAAGACATATATCGAGGATATCGAGATATTTGAGGAAATGTAGAAATCCCTTAAAGTTTTAAGATATACTTTATCGTCGCCGTAACTGCCGTATTCATTTTCGATTTGCATGGCAATAACATTACCGCCATTTGAGGCAAGCCGGCTTCTAACAATATCAAAAACCTTTGAAAGATAAATTTTTTCATAATTTATAAATGTTTCGTTAAGACATCTGATTTTCAGGTCCGGCTCATTTATCAGCCAAGCCGGAAGTCCTCCGTTATTGATTTCGGCGCAAATAAAGGGCCCCGGTCTTAAAATAACATTTATATCAATATTAACCGAACAATGTCAACAAACGATAAAGGGAATCCGTTTCTTAACACCCAAACAAAAACAAGCACGGGTATGAGAAAAATAAAAATTACCGATAATGTTAAAAATCTTCTTGCCGATTTATGCCGTGAAAAAGAAAGCAATGAGCTTATCTTCACTCGTGAAGACGGCGGATTTGTTTCAAGACAAATGGTATATAGCAGTTTTTATCGAATGATTGATAAATACAAGTTTATCAAACCGCAGATAAATATGAAGGTAAATCTTCATTCTCTTCGCCATACCTTTGCGACAAGGTGCATTGAATCCGGTATGCAAGCAAAGGTTTTACAGCATATTTTAGGGCATAAGGATATTACAACCACCTACAATATCTACGGCGATGTATTCGATAAGTTTGAATTTGACAATATTTTAGTAGCAGAAGAGTATTTAGAAAGGCAAGGACTGTCCGTAAATCTATCCGCATAACCGAAAATTGCGGTTTAGTGGACCAATAAAATTTTTACAAGGTGCTCTAAACCCAGATAAACAGTAGCATTTTAGTGGACCATTTGTGGACCAGTTTTTGCTGAAAATGGACCAAAAAGTAGTCCAACGCAGACAATTTTAAGATGCCCCAACCTTATCTCAAAAGTCTTGCAAACCCTTTATTTAAGCGGGTTTTGAGGCATTTTGGCATAAGAAAAGGACAGGTTAAAAAACCTGTCCTTATGGCTGGGGAATAGGGATTCGAACCCCAACAAACAGAGTCAGAGTCTGTCGTGCTACCGTTACACAATTCCCCAAAATTCTGCAACGAAAAGTATTATATATCATTTCTTCCGATATGTCAAGCAAAAAAGGTCATTTAGATAACATAAAAAGGTCGTTTAGATAACACAAGTAACCACAACATAAATCACATAAAGTGAAAGAATGATAATTCCTTGTGCTCGGCTGAATTTTTTAGTTATCAGCGAAGGTATTACAGCCACGCATCCTATCAAAAGACAAGCGGGTAAATCTATCATAGCCGAAACGCTCGAAACATCCAACGGTTTTCCGGAAATTATTGAAGAAAGCGGCATAATTAGGGTTAAGTCCATTATATTTGCCCCTAAAATATTGCCAACTGACAAGTCAGACTGTTTCTTTGCGATAGCGGTAATAGTTGTAATAAGTTCGGGCAACGAAGTTCCGACAGCCACGAGGGTTACACCGATAATTCTTTCGGAAATGCCTATAAGTCTTGCAAGTTCACTACCGTTATCAACGAGAAGTCTTGCGCCGATTACAATTCCCGCCGCACCGAGCAAAAACTTAAAAACATTTATCAAAACGGTTTTCTTCTCGGTAAGTTCGGGCTCTTTTGTTGCCTTGCTGTTATTGATTTTTGCCGCTTTTGTTGCTTCGATAACATTTTCGGTAAAGAAATACACGAAGAAAACGAGCAACAATACAGAAACCTTAACGCTTATCTGACCGATAATTCCGCAAGCTACAATAACCGCCGCAGATGCTAACATAATAATCGACTTTGAAAGAATATACTTTCTTTTAATAAATGTCGGCAGGCAAATGAGCGAAATTGCCATAATAAGACCGATGTTTGCGGTAACGCTTCCGACCGCATTACCGATAGACATATCAACCTTACCGTCAACCGCAGCCAAAACCGACACAAGCATTTCGGGCAAGGTAGTAGCAATACTAACAACCGTAGCACCGATAATCATTTTGGGTATTCCGCTTACCTTTGCAATCCAAGTCGCAGCATCAACAAACCAATCTCCGCCCTTTACAACCAAGAAAACCCCGATTAGAAAGAGCATAATTACAACAAACAAATCCATAAGAATCTCCATTCTGCCGCTAAGCGTCAGCATAAATAGGTTATGAAATCTCCGATAGCGACGAATGGAGATTTTACAGGCATATTTCGCGGTTGCCTTTTATAAATAAAAGGCGAGCTAAACGCCGAACCTATATTGTGAATAGCGTGATTTTTCACGCCATTGCTCATTAAACAAAAAGTACAGCCCGAAAGCTGTACTGAAAAAAATCAAATTCCTCACTGCACAGCCGAAGGGCTTACAATGAGTCTCGCAAATTAAAACAAGCCAGACCTAAACGGCCGAGGTTGTTGACTTGTTGCATAAAAAGAATGCCTGCTACTCCCTCAAAGAAAGTATTAAGTTAATACAATGATACTACACTATTTTCAAATAAATGTCAATTACTTTATTTCCTTTTCGCAAAGCCCGTTTTGCTTTAACATTTGATATTTAAGTACGGCAATTTGTGTTTTCGCATCACTTATTTTTCCGTCAAGCACCATTTTAACCGCTTGTTCAAGCGGTATTTTTTCAACCGCCAAAAACTCATCATTATCAAGCTCCTGTTCGCAAAAGCTTAAATCACAAGCACCGAAAAGCCAAATTATCTCTGCGCAATATCCGGGTGTCGGGTAAAGGTTACCTAAATCAAAATACCTCTTTGCAACAGCACCCGTTTCCTCTCTTAATTCCCTTTTTCCGCAAACAAGCGGGTCCTCCGTACTGCTATCACGTTTGCCTGCGGGAAGTTCAAGGACTACCTCTTTATACGGGTATCTAAACTGTCTTACAAACATAATATTTCCGTCGTTATCTTCCGCAATAACACAAACACCGCCGTTATGCTTGACAACTTCCCTTTTAGCCTTTTCGCCGTTCGGAAGCTCAACCTCGTCAACCGACAAGCTGATAACTCTACCGTTATACAAGCATTCGCTTTTAATAGTTTTTTCTTCTAAATTCATTATTTTACGCCTTCTTAAATATATTTATTGTAGGGTGATAATATGAATGAAATCATAAATAATAACAACATAAACTATCAAGCACTTCAAAAAAGTATTGACCTTATTGTAAAAAGATACCCTTTTTTAAGTAAAATGTCAATAGGCAAGAGCGTTTTAGGGCGTGATATTACTGCAATTAAAATAGGAAAATCCGACAACAGCGTTCTTTTCGCATCTGCATTCCACGGCAATGAGCACATAACTACAAATATTATTATGCTTTGGCTTAATGATATTTGCGAGGCTATTGAAAACGACATTTCGATAGAGGGTATCAGAATACGAAAGGCAGTTGAAAATTCGGGCATAATAATTATTCCCCGTATAAATCCCGACGGATGCGAAATTGCGATAGAGGGAAAGGTTGCGTGCGACAGAAAGGCAAAAGAAATTACCGCTTTATGTTACGGAAATTACAAAGACTATAAAGCCAACTACCGCGGAGTAGATATAAATCATAATTTTAATGCCGGTTGGAAAGAATTAAGGGAAAAAGAAAAAAAGATGGGGATTTTCGGACCTGCACCTTCTCGATTCGGAGGATTAAGCCCCGAAAGCGAACCCGAAACAAAGGCTATTTGCGACTTATGCCGTAACACAAAAATAAGACACGCAATAGCCATTCATTCGCAAGGCAGAGTGATTTATTGGTCATACGGAAATAACAAACCTCCGAGAAGTCAAAAAATGGCGGAAATATTAGCAACCGCATCGGGATATTCATTAGACTACGCAATAGGAATCGCAAACGGTGGCGGTTTTAAGGACTGGTTTATCCGAGAATTTAATCGTCCCGCTTTTACCTTTGAGGTGGGAAAAGGTAAAAATCCTTTACCGATTTCTACCGCAAATGAGATATACACGGAGGTTAAAAAAGCCTTTATTTTGAGTGTTATTTTGTAGTGCAACCAAAGGTTATTACAAAAAAGCAACTTTAAGTTGCTTGACAAATAGCGGTTTTTAGGTAGAATGTAAACTGCTATGCGACAAATAGCAAATTATATTAAAGGAAGATTCAGTATGTGTGGAATAGTAGGTTTTACAGGAAAATCAAATGCCGCTCCTTTTTTACTTGACGGACTTTCAAGGCTTGAATACAGAGGTTATGATTCTGCGGGAATTGCTTTGCTTAACAACGGTGAAATAAAGACAGAAAAAACAGTAGGCAGAATAAAATCCCTTATTGATAAAACCGAAAACGGAAAAACGGTTGACGGTTTTTTAGGTATCGGTCATACCCGTTGGGCAACCCACGGCGCACCGTCGGTAGAAAACGCCCATCCTCATACAAGCACAAACGGTAAGTTTGCAGTTGTTCACAACGGAATTATCGAAAATTATTTGTCTATTAAAGAAAAATTAAAAAGCGAGGGCGTAATCTTTTCAAGCCAAACCGACACCGAGGTAATACCCCACCTGCTTAATAAATATTATGACGGAGATTTAGCATTAACAGTAAAAAAGGTTATCGACTTGCTTGAAGGCTCTTTTGCGCTCGGGATTATTTGCAGCGACTACCCCGATACATTAGTTGCCGCAAAAAAATTCAGTCCTTTAATTGTAGGAATTTCAAAGGAATGTAATATTATAGCATCCGATGTTACCGCAATCGCCTCGACTACCAAAGATATTATATATCTTGAAGACGGCGAATTTGCAATACTCACTCCGAACAGTGCGGATTTTTTCGGTAATGACGGCAAAAAGATAGATAAGGAAATTTCAAAAATAACTTGGGATGTTTCAGCCTCCGAAAAAGGCGGTTTCGACCACTTTATGATGAAAGAAATCTTCGAACAACCAAATGCGGTAAAGCAAACCCTTTCGGGCAGAATTAAAAGCGGCGAGGTTGTTTTTGAGGGTTTTAATTTGACTGCCGAAAAGGTAAAAAATATAAAGAGAATTGTCATTATCGCTTGTGGCTCGGCATATCACGCAGGTATTGTAGGCAAATATGTAATTGAAGATATGACGCGTATTCCCTGCGAGGTTGACCTTGCGAGTGAATTCAGATACAGAAACCCGATTATAGACGAAAACACACTTACAATAGTTATCAGTCAGTCGGGCGAAACCGCCGATACTCTTGCGGCACTAAACGAGGCAAAAAGGCTCGGTTCTCATACCGTTTCGATTGTAAATGTAGTCGGCAGCTCAATAGCAAAGGCTTCTGATGATGTTATTTATACCTTGGCAGGTCCCGAAATCGCAGTAGCCACCACCAAAGGATATTCCACTCAGATTGCGGTTATGTATTTATTTTCTGCTTGGCTTTCAAAAAAACTCGGCAGTTTATCGGATGAAGAAATCGCTGCGTTTTTAGAGAATGTAAAAGCGCTCCCCCAAAAAATAGAAGAGACTCTTAAACAAAATGAATTTTTAAGCGAAATTGCAAAAAATCAAATCAATACTAATTCACTTTTCTTTATAGGTAGAAATATTGATTATGCCGTTTCGTTAGAGGCATCACTTAAACTTAAAGAAATATCGTATATTCATTCCGAAGCATATAGCGCAGGTGAGCTTAAACACGGGACAATCTCACTGATTGAAGAAGGAAAAACAGTTATAGCACTTGCGTGTTTTGAAAGGCTTTCGGATAAGCTTTTAAGCAATATTAAAGAGGTAAAAGCACGAGGTGCTTATGTAATTACCTGCACAACAAACGGAAACGATACATTTAATCAAGAGTCAAATGAAATGATTTATGTACCGGATGTTGACAGAAGACTGATAGCGTCAGTTGAAGTAATACCGTTTCAAATTTACTCTTATTATGTATCCCTGCACAAAGGTTGCGATATTGATAAACCGAGAAATCTTGCGAAATCGGTAACAGTAGAATAACTCTTTTAAGCCGTTACAAAATATGTAACGGCTTTTTTCGAAAAAATTTGAAAATTTTTACTTGACAAATCGGAGCTTGGCATATATAATAAGTTAGTCGCCGTAAGCGTTATACGGCTATATGGCTGTATAGCTCAGTTGGCTAGAGCATGCGGTTCATACCCGCAGTGTCATTGGTTCAAATCCAATTACAGCCACCAATGGCCCGGTGGTCAAGTGGCCTAAGACACCGCCCTTTCACGGCGGTAACACGAGTTCGAATCTCGTCCGGGTCACCACTTGAATAGGGTCGCATTTAAGCGACCCTATTATTTTCAAAAAAACACACTTTGCCGGTGTGGCGGAATGGCAGACGCGATAGACTCAAAATCTGTTGTCAGCAATGGCGTATCGGTTCAAGTCCGATCACCGGCACCAAAACAAGAGGCTTAATCCTATTCGGATTAAGCCTCTTGTTTGACTTTTAGATCGGCTCGCATTTGCGTGAGTCTATCGACTACCCGTTTTACAGGCGGTTTTGTCGACACTTGCCGTATTGAGCAAATGATGTTGACCTCGCCAATGATGATGCTATTGCCGACGATGTGTAGCTACGATACATTTATTGCAAAATCATTAGCAGACTTTCGTCGGCAAAAGCATTGTTTTTTCACTTAAATGCGGGTGGATATTTATTATTCTTTTGAAAACGAGTCCTTGCCGACTCCGCAAAGCGGACAGGCAAAATCTTCCGGAAGTTCGTCAAACTTTGTACCGGGGGCAATTCCGTTATCGGGATCGCCTACGGCTTCGTCGTACTCCCAACCGCAAACATCACAAATATATTTCATTGTGTTTTCTCCTTCCTAACCAATCGGTTCAAAATCATTAGCGCCATGTTTACAAAGCGGACAAACAAAATCCTCCGGCAGTTCGTCTCCCTCATAAACATAACCGCATATCTTGCAAACAAATCCCTTTTTTCCTTCCGTTTGAGGCTTTGGCTTAACATTTTCCTGATAATAAGTATATGTCATAGTTTCCCTATCGGAAATAACGCGGGCTTCGGTTACGGTACAAATAAACATACCGTGCGTATCCAAATCAACATATTCCTCAACTTTAAGAGACATAAACGAATTTATATATTTCGGCAAAAATACAAGCCCGTTATCAGAGTACAGCGGACTGCAATCGGCAAACTTATCAACAGTTCTTCCCGAACGAAAACCGAAAGATTCAAAAAGTGAAAACGGTGCATCAACCGCAAGACAGTTCACATTCATTATACCTGTTTGCTTAATAATATGATGCGAATAATTATCTTTATTGATGCAAACGGCTATTCGGTTAGGCGAATTTGTAACCTGCGTTACGGTATTAACGATAAGTCCGTTATCCTTTTTTCCGTCATTAGATGTAACGACATAAAGACCGTAACCGATATTGAAAAGTGCATTCAAATCGTTTTTATTAGCAGTTTTATCGTTTTGAGCAATATATTCCTTTGTAAGCTCGTCGGCAAGTAGGTCGATTTCGCCTTTGCTTTCTTCGTTCAATGCCGACATTATTCTAACGGTAGTATCGGTAAAAACAATATTCTTCAAGCCATCAAGCATAGTCTTCATTGTTTTTGCGGCAAGCGGTGCCCAAGAGCCGTTTTCAATTAAACCGATAGTTTTGTTCTTTAATCCTCTCTCGGTCAAATGGTCAATAAATTGCTTCATAAACGGGAATATTTCTGCATTATAGGTAGTAGTGGCAAGCACGATTTTTCCGTATCTGAACGCATCCTCAACAGCCTCAGCCATATCAACACGGGCGAGGTCATTAACAACAACCTTAGGGCATCCCTTTGACTTTAATTTTTCAGCCAACAATTCAACCGCTTTTTTTGTATTTCCGTAAACGGAGGTATAAGCTATAACTATTCCTTCGCTTTCGGTTTCATAAGATGACCATGTGTTATAAAGTCCCAAATAATAGTCAAGGTTTTCAAAGAGAACAGGTCCGTGAAGCGGACAAATGGTTTTTATATCAAGTGTTGATGCTTTTTTAAGAAGAGACTGTACCTGTGCTCCGTATTTTCCGACAATACCGAAATAATATCTTCTTGCCTCGCAAGCCCAATCTTCTTCAACATCCAAAGCACCGAACTTACCGAAGCCGTCAGCCGAAAACAAAACCTTATCCGCATCATCATAGGTTACCATAACCTCAGGCCAATGCACCATCGGAGCCATAACAAAGGTAAGTGTATGATTACCAAGTGAAAGCGTATCACCCTCACCCACTACGATACGGCGATTTTCAAAATCCGTGCCGAAGAAATTTTGCATCATTGTAAATGCTTTTGAAGTTGCCACAACAACAGCATTCGGGAAGGTGCTTAAAAATCTTTGAACATTTGCCGAATGGTCAGGCTCCATATGCTGTACTATCAAATAGTCGGGACTTTTTTCGCCCAAAACGCCTTGAATATTATCAAACCACTCGTGTGTAAAATTTATATCAACAGTATCCATTACGGCAATTTTTTCATCTTTAATTAAATACGAATTGTACGCCATACCGTTTGGAACATCATATTGCCCTTCAAATAGGTCAATCTTATGATCGTCAACTCCAATATAATAAATATCCTTCGAAATATTCATTTTTCCCTCCAAGTATTAAATAAGTATTTTTGAATTTACAGCCTATTTTATTTTATCTTTTTGTGCTTTCAACTCGATTTTTTGTCTTTTTTAACCCTATACATATCCTTATCGGCTTCAATAAAGAGTTTTTCAAAAGACACATCGTCAAAGAGTAAGCCCTCGGCACATCCGATACTTACCGATAATGTATATTTTTCTCCGTTTTTCTTGTTTATTTCATTTTTTTCTTTAAGGTTAGCATCAATTTTTGATTTCAGCAATTCAAGATTTTCGTTATCTGTTTCAAGTCCTACGATAACAAATTCGTCCCCTGCATAGCGGAACGGTGTAAATCCTCTTGAAACAGACGAACACGCCGTTTTTATCGCAACACCTATGTCTTTAAGCGACATATCACCTATTAAGTGTCCGTACTTATCGTTGATTTGCTTGAAATTATCAACATCAATAAACAAGATTGTTGCATTATAATTTTTAGATTCGGATGTAATTTTATCCTTAAAATGCAAGAAGGAATTTTTGTTATCAAGCTCGGTAAGCTCATCCCTTTGAATTTGATAATATTGTTTGTTAGAGTAGATAAGCAGTACGGCAATAACAACACCGATTTGGATAATCGTAACACCGTAAAACATCATTTGACACGCACCGGCGATAATCATAGGTATCAAAAACAGCAAATATCCCGCATACTTTTTCTTTCTGAATTTACTTTGCGACTTTGCGATTTGTACAATATTAAGCACCAGCGCCGCAAATATATATCCCCACTCAACAACCCAAGTAAGAACAATTCCGTCAGCACGGCGATATGCAACATCACTGTCAACAGAGAAAATATATTCGGTTACCGGGTTAGTAAGTATTGCAACAAGCGTAATAATCGCAGGAGGGGATGTTAAAAGAATGGTTTTTCTTAATTGTTTTGCAAAATGCATCTTAATACAAATATACAAAAACCATAAATAACAACCTATAAGCATAGAAACAAAATACATCATATTGGATATTTCCACGCCTAAATAATTTTTCCCTCTGTAACAATATGCCATAATATCGCAAGCACTTAAAAATACCGACATCCACATCATTAAAGACAAAATGATATAAGATGTTTCGTTCTTTGATTCGGTTCGGCGAGCTTGAATCAACATAAGCACCGAAATAATTATTGCTATTAAATTGGTTTCAATGTAGTAAATCATAGCATCATTTTCCTAAAAATTATTTTCTTAAAAAATTATTTATTTTATAAAGCTCTTCTGTCGCAAGTCGTGCTTTTGCAACAAAATCGCCTTTTACCTTCGGGAAACAGTAATAAAGCTTATCAGTATCGCCTATACAAATCATATCGCCCAGCTCATACCAATAATAATCCGAATACAAACTGTAAGAAGCCAACGGTTTAAGCGAATAATCGAGCCTGCCGTTACATCCCGTTAATCTAAATCCGTCAAGATTATGAACAAGCCTTCCCTCGCCCACTTCATAAACAAATTCAGCATCAACAATCATTTTTATATCAACGGGAACATCAAGGTTATACTCGTTATTTTCGAGTTCCTTTTTTACGCATTCTCTTTCCCAGGCGTACCAGTCGGGTATATGAGAAAATATATCGTTCCCATCGACAGCCCTTAAATAGCCGTACTCATCAAGCTCCCACTTTTTACCGCAATTATTGCAGGTCAAATATATTCCCTTGCCTTTGGTTTTACCCTCCGCAAGACAAGACGGGCATTTATACAAAACGCGGTTAAGACCGTCGGCACGAAAATCCTCAGTAATCTTGATTTTGTTGTTTTGCTGCCAAGCAAAGCCGTCAACATCAAAGCATTTATTCAAGACCGACATTATTTCATCAAAGCTCATTTTTTCAATTTGTTCACTTGATAAAATATATTCGACATTCGCCGAAGTCTTTACTTTTCTTTTTTTAAGCATATTATAAAGCGGTTGTCTTAAAAAAGCGCCTTCGGTTTTTATCATCACGACAGGAATTTTCAAAAGCTTAATAAGCTTCGGAAGGCTTTCGGGCAAAGGAGTTTCGGTACCGTCAAAGCTATAACTCGCTTCGGGGTACATTAAAACCGAGTTTTTAAGAGTTTTTGTCGCATACACTAAATCCCGTACCAAAACCGAGTCGGTAACAAACTTTTCAGTAGGAATACAACCGAGATTTCGCATTAAATTTTCCTTACCCACAAAGCCATCAGAGGTGCAAACAATATTAAGCGGTTTAGGAAACAAAATATTAGTAGCAATTTCAAGGTCGATAAAGCTTGAATGGTTCATTAAAAACAAAGCAGGTTCGTTCTTTTTAAGCTTTTCCATACCAAATGTTTTGTACGAAAAATTTGTGCAGAGCAGTTCAAAAAGTCCAAAGATTTTTAACAAAACCCTAAAAAACAAAGAGGGCGTTTTCGGCTTTTTGTGTTTAGGCGTTTTAAGAGAAATAACATCGCCGTAGTCCATAACCTTTGTTTTTATTTTCATAATTCACAACCTATAACTTATATTAAATAATAACACAAAACTTATATAAAAGCAAAAAAAATATCGAAAAACGAATAAAATAAATATATTTACCGCTATCAGCCGTAAAGGGAGATTTAATATAATAAGAACTGTCGGCACTTTTATTTTTAGTTGTTGATTTTTTAGCAGTCGTTGATTTTTTAGCAGTAGTAGTTTTAGAGTTTGAAGCTTCAACCGACTTTTTGTTCTTTGATTTCCAAACCGATAAATCCTTTATTTCGTTTTTACCCGCACTGTCCGAAAAGTATTTAGAGCAATTTGAGCATTTGTAATAATCGTAATATTCGGAATCGGTATTATCGGTAGGACTTCCGTTGCAAAGGACAATATTATGTCCTAACGCCTTAATACGACCTTGACCGTAGGTTGTGTCCCACTTCTCAAAATCAATTATGATAGTAGAATTTAAGCTTGTAGAACGCTTACCGCAACAGGTACAGGTATAATAAGCCTTGTAGCCGTCATTTAGGCAAGTTGCATTTTTGGTTTCTCTTGTTTTTTTGAATGAATGGGTTGAGTCGGCAAAGGCAAAATTTGAGGTTGCATATCCGCCGTTTGCTACAATAACCGAAATAAACTCAATGTTATCAGCCCCGCAAGCATCGATAGAAATATTAAACGGCCGTTTTTCAGAAAGGGTAGTCTTATTTCCGTTTACAAAGCTATTGTATTCTTCGTCGGTAACATTAAAATTTATATATCGGGAAGGGTGTTTTGATAAATAATTGTTAAAAGCGGTATTGACAGCGGACATCTTATGTGCCGAAATTGCTTCAAGCTCCGCTTTTTCGGTATTATTTACAGCATATAGCACAACGAATTTTTCGGGCTTTGAAATATCGCTTTTATCTATATCGCTTATCGTAACGGTAATTTCTGCGGATTTTGAATCGGTAACTATTACCGAAATATTAAAATCGCCCTCATCAAACCCACAACTTGAAAGCGCAAAAGCAATAAGCAAAATACTTAAAACAAATAAAGCAATTTTCCTATTCATATTCCCCTCAAATTATTAAACACCGGGCAACACCCGTATCTTATGCCACCTTACATTTTGATTATATCAATTATAATAAAAAATTTCAAGCAGTTTAATAGTTCTTTTCACGAACTGTTTTGCGAATAATATATATTTATTCGACAAACTAATTGAATTTTCAGTCAATTTTTGTTATCATTATATAAAGTTGATTATCAGGAGAAATAATATGGTTTCGATAAAATGCGGTAACACTACGGCTGACTTTTGTGAATTAGGCGCCGAGCTTAAAAGTCTTAAATGCGGCAAAAACGAATATATTTGGCAGGGAGATAAAAGATTTTGGGGTTCTTCTTCCCCGATTTTATTCCCTATTTGCAGCAGTATGATAGATGATACATATTATTTTGAGGGCAAAAAATACAATATGCCGAAGCACGGCTTTGCCTGTTCTATGGAGTTTAGTGTTGAAAGCAAATCCGAATCGCAGGTTACTTTTCTTTTATGCGACAACGAAGAAACAAAAAAATATTATCCTTTTTCATTTGAATTTAGGGTTCATTATGTATTAAAGCAAAAGAAATTAAGCGTAAAATACGAAATTACAAACAAAAATGATTTTGAAATGTTTTTTTCGGTAGGCGCTCACGAGGGGTATTCCTGCGTAGGCGGAATTGAGGATTATGACATTATTTTACCTAAAAAGACAAACCTTAAACACTCTTGCCTTGCAACACCGACTACATTAGGATACGAAAAGGCGGATATACTTAATAACGAGGACACCATACATCTTAATTATGATTATTTTAAGAAGGACGGATTGATTTTCGAAAATATTGATTTTGACAGTTTAATTCTTAAAAACCGCAAAAACGGTGAGTCAATAAGGGTAACATTCAAGCAATTTCCATACCTTCTTTTGTGGACGGTAGCTAATGCGCCCTATATCTGCATTGAGCCGTGGTGCGGTATTACCGATAAGGAAGATTCCGACCAAAATATAAAAACAAAGGACGGCATAGAACATCTTTTACCTTACGGTACTTTTACAAGAGAACATTCGATAGAAATTATTTCGAATAATTGAAAACTTGCTTTTTTTGGTTGATTATGGTATTATCTCTTTGGCGTTTTCTAATTTTAAGTTGAGGATGGTTATATGAAGCAACAAAGCGTTGACATTTCCATTGCCGAGAAGTTTATGATTTGCGGAAGCCCTATTTCAGTTAATTCTTACGGAAATGGACATATAAATAATACATTTTTAGTCACTACCGATACGAATAAAAAATATATTTTACAAAGAATCAGCGATGCTTTCGATATAAATTTTCTTATGAAAAACATCAATGCCGTAACTTCCTTTATGGCATTAAAATCCGATAATCCCGAGCGTCAGATGACACTCATACATACAAAGACGGATAAGAATTTTTATAGCGACAAAACGGGAAATTTCCGTATGTTTACATTTGTCGAAAACAGTATTTGTCTTGAAATGCCCGAAACTACGTCTGATTTTTACGAAAGTGCCGTTGCTTTCGGTAAATTTCAAAAAATGCTTGAAGATTTCCCTGCTAAAACCTTAACCGAGCCTATTAAGAATTTTCATAATACGCCCGATAGATACAGAATTTTCAAGGAAACGCTATCGGCCGATAAAATGGGCAGAGCGAAGGAAGTAAAGGACGAAATCGAGTTTGCCCTTTCCCACGAGGAAAAAGGCTCTGTTTTACAGTCGCTTCGGGACCGTGGCGAGTTGCCTTTGCGTGTTACACATAACGATACAAAGCTTAATAATGTTTTATTTGATAAGAATACAAGAAAATCCATTTGCGTTATAGACCTTGATACCGTTATGCCGGGACTTTCTCTTTACGACTACGGCGATGCCATAAGATACGGTGCCCAAACCGCAAGTGAGGACGAAAAAGATTTGTCAAAGGTAAATATTGACTTTGATATGTTCAGGGCGTTTACCAAGGGCTATCTATCCTCTTGTGATTTGACCGAGAATGAGATAAACAACCTTGTTTTAGGCGCTATTACTATGACGCTTGAATGCGGTGTCAGATTTTTAACCGACTATTTAGACGGAGATAACTACTTTAAGACAAACTATTCCGAACATAATCTCGATAGATGCCGAACTCAATTCAAGCTTGTAAGTGAGCTTGAAAAAAACACCGACAAATTAAACGGTATTATAAAAGAAATACTTTCCGATAAATGATTTTTATAATTTGCTTAATATATATAAATATGCACCCCGAAGCTTTTGACTTTGGAGTGCATATTTTATTTGTTACGAACAAAAATATTATTTTTCGTAATGCCGAAAAGCAAATCTTCTTTCTTGTGACAATCGGAAGAATAAATGATTTTTTCGTTGCTTTTTATCAAAATATCAAGAATATCCTGATTAGGGTAAGGCGTAGTCCTGTAATTTCTCGAAATAGCACCGTAATTAACCTCGAAATACAAGCCCTTGTTTAATAATTTGTCAACCGCCTCGCTGTACGCTTTTATATATCTCTCATTTTTTGTGTCGAACAAATCGTTATTCTCGTTAAACTTTGTAATCAAATCAAAGTGTCCTACTATATCGCATTTGGTTTTATTATATATATCGCCCACAAGCTTATAATAATCGTTTGCGAATTCATAAAAATCGCCGTTATAGTATTTCTCGACATCTCTTATTTGAGCTTCCCGTGATTCATCAACCGAAATATAACAGCCGTCTTTCAAAACATAGTGAACCGAGCCTATTACATAATCGTAATCGGCAGTAGAAGCATCGGAATAATAATCCTGCTCAACCCCCGACAAAATTTTTATTTTGTCGCCGTAAACCGTTTTAAGTCTATTTATTTCCTTTTTGTATTTTTCTGTGTTTTCCTTTGTCATACAAAAAGGCTCGTCATCAATAGTATCTGTATAGCTATGTCCCGAAAAGCCGATTTCCGTACAACCGAGCGAAACAGCCTCTTTTACAATATCCTCGGGAGTATCTTTTCCGTCGCAAAATATTGTATGAGTATGATAATTATTTATAATCATTTTGTCATTTTTTCCTGTTTTACTTTATGGTCGATTATATGTCTTGACGCAAGTTCCTTATGAACATCCTCGACCGAAATTCCCATTTCAACCATAAGCACCATTGCGTGATATGCCAAATCGGCAAGCTCGTAAACGGTTTCGTTCTTATCGTCGGCTTTTCCCGCAATAATAACCTCGGTACATTCTTCGCCCACTTTTTTAAGTATTTTATCAATACCCTTTTCAAATAAATAAGTAGTGTATGAGCCTTCGGGCTTATCTTTTTTTCTGCCTTCAAGAAGCTCGTAAAGGTTGTTTAGACTAAACTCAAAAAGCTCATTGCTTTGATAAACCTCTTTTGTAAAGCAACTGTCGCTACCCGTATGACAAGCGGGACCGTCCTTTTCTACTACAACCACCAAAGCATCATTATCGCAGTCGGCGGTAATGCTGACAATATGCTGGTAATTTCCGCTCGTTTCGCCTTTTAGCCATAACTCTTGTCTTGAACGGCTGTAAAAACAGGTAAGTCCCTTTTTGATAGATATTTCAAGCGACTCTTTATTCATATAGGCTACCGTAAGCACCTTTTTACTAATCGAATCCACTACTACCGCAGGGATAAGTCCGTTTTGGTCAAATTTCAGTTCTTCAATATTAAGCATTTAACATAACCTCACATTTATTCCGTTATTATTTAGTTCTTGTTTTAAGCTTTTAATTTCTACCTCGCCGAAGTGGAAAATTGATGCCGCAAGACCTGCATCAACCGTAGGAAGTTTTTTGAACAAATCAATAAAATCATCTATGCTTCCCGCACCGCCCGAGGCGATAACCGGAACATTTACGGCATCCAAAACCGCTTTAAGCATTTCTAAATCAAATCCGTTTTTAACCCCATCGGTATCAATAGAATTAAGCACAACCTCACCGGCGCCCAAATCGACACAGTGCGTTATCCAATCGACAGCCTCCATACCGGTATTTTCTCTACCGCCCTTGGCAAAAACCCTAAACACACCGTCAACCCTTTTTACATCGGCGGAAATTACAACGCATTGATTTCCGTATCTTTTTGCCGCATCAGAAATTAAGCTTGGATTTTTAATCGCACCCGAATTAACACTTACTTTATCGGCACCGCATTTAAGCACCCTGTCAAAATCCTCAACGGTATTTATTCCGCCGCCGACAGTAAGGGGGATAAATATTTTAGATGCCACCTCGGTTAGTATTTCGGAAAAAAGCTTTCTGCCCTCAAAGGATGCCGTAATATCGTAAAACACAAGCTCATCAGCACCGTTTTTCGAGTAGTAATCGGCAAGCTCTACGGGAGAGGAAACATCGGTTACCCCCTCGAAATTCATACCCTTAACAACTCTGCCGTTTCTGACATCAAGGCAGGGAATTATTCTTTTAGTAATCATTTCGCCACCCCTATTGCCTTTTTTAAGTCAATATCGCCGGTATAATACGCCTTACCGATAATAGCACCGTAAATATCCATTTCGGAAAGCTTTTCTACATCCTCCATAGAGGATACACCGCCCGAGGCAGTAATATTAAGACTGTATTTTTTCGAAAGCTTTGAATAGAGCTCCAAATTAGTGCCTTTCATAGCACCGTCCTTTGAAATATCGGTACAAATCACGGTTTTCACACCTATATTTTGCATATCGTCAAGAAAAGCTTCGAGAGTTATATTTGATTTTTCTATCCATCCCTTAATGGCGATAAATCCGTCCTTAACATCGGCACCTACCGCAATTTTTTCTTGGTATTTCGAAACAACATCAACTAAAAAATCTCGGTTTTCAACCGCCACCGTGCCTAATATCACTCTGTTTACACCGATAGATATATACTTTTCGACAGTTTCGGTATTTCTGACACCTCCGCCGATTTCGGTAAAAAGATTAGTGTTTTTAACTATTTTTTCTACAACATCAATATTAGGTGTAGTGCCGAGCTTTGCACCTTCAAGGTCAACCAAATGCACAGCCGTAGCACCCGCTTTTTGAAAGTCGTATGCCACTTCAAGCGGATTTTCGCTGTAAACGGTCATATTGTTATAGTCGCCTTTATAAAGCCGAACCGCCTTTTTATCATAAAGGTCAATAGCAGGAAAAATTATCATTATCTACCCTCACAAAATGCTTTCAAAATCGAAAGACCTATATTACCGCTCTTTTCGGGATGAAATTGACATCCCATAACATTATCCTTTTGTACCATAGCGGTTATTTCCTTGCCGTATTCGCTCGTAGCAACAAGCGAATCATCACACCCGACAGCATAATACGAATGAACAAAATAAACGCAGTCGTTCTCTTTAATGCCCGAAAGCAAATGGCTTTCCTTATTAAAATGAAGACCGTTCCAGCCGATATGGGGGATTTTAAGATTTTGCGGTAATCTTCCGTCCATAGCCACGATTTCGCCCTTTAAGAGTCCTAAACCCTTATGTTCGCCGTACTCGTAGCTCTTTTCAAACAAAAGCTGCATACCAAGACAAATACCCATAATATCCTTACCGTTGTTTGCCTCGTCAATTAAGATTTTATCAAGACCTGTTTGTCTTAATTTTTCTATTGCATCGCCGAATGCACCTACGCCCGGAAGTATTATTTTGTCGGCGTTTTTAATTTCGTTTATATCACTTGTAACCTTTGCGTTTACTCCTATCATTTCAAGCGAACTGCAAAGCGAAAACAAATTACCGACACCGTAATCAACTATTGCTATCATTAAAGAACGCCTTTCGTAGAGGGAATTTCATCGCTGAACTCTTTATCAATTTCTACCGCACTTCTAAGAGTTCTTGCAACCGATTTGAAGACAGCTTCAATAATGTGGTGGGAGTTTGTTCCGTCAATAAGTCTTATGTGAAGCGCAATTCCCGCTTCCCTTACGAACGCCTGCCAAAACTCTTCGCAAAGCTCGGTATCAAAATCTCCGACCTTAAATGCCAAAATATTAACGGCATAGCGAAGTACACCTCTACCCGAAATATCCACAGCCGACAAAACGAGCGTTTCGTCCATCGGCAAATATGTATCGGCATATCTCTTTATTCCCTTTTTATCGGCAAGAGCTTCTCTAAAAGCCTGTCCTAATGAAATCGCAATATCCTCAACCGTGTGATGATAATCGACATTTGTATCACCCTTGCACTTAACCGTCAAATCAAATTTAGAGTGCTTTGAAAAGAGGTTGAGCATATGGTCAAGAAAACCGCAACCGCTCTCAATTTCGCTTATACCTTTTCCGTCAAGATTAAGCGAAACCTTAATATCCGTTTCGCCGGTTTTTCTTGAAATTTCACCTTTTCTCATAAATTCATTTCCTCCCTTATTTCCTTTATTTTTTCAATCAGTATCTTCATTTGTTCCATTGTTCCTATTGTAATACGGTTATAATCTTTAATTCTTTCCTTTGTAAAGTGTCTTATAAGTACACCTTTTTCTTTAAGTGATAAATAAAGCTTTTCACCCTCAATTTCACAAGACTTTGCAAAAACGAAGTTTGCTTTTGAAGGAATAACCGAAAAGCCGATACTTTCTAATTGCTTTGTTGTCCACTCACGGTTTTCGATTATTGTTTTACAGTTTTTATCATAATAATCCTGTTCTTTAAGTGCCGTAACACCCGCAATAGAGGTAAGTCTGTCAATATTATAGGGATTTGTCGAATACTTAATTGTGTTAATATCCTTAATAAGCTCGGGATTTGCTATACCGAAGCCGAGCCTTACACCTGCCATAGAACGAGATTTTGAAAATGTTCCCGTTACAAAAAGATTATTATACTTTTTAACCAACGGCACGGCAGTTTCCCCGCCGAAATCAATATATGCCTCATCAACAATTACAATATTTTGAGGATTTGATTTGACTATTTTTTCAATATCGCATAGTGGCATACATTTGCCCGTAGGCGCATTCGGATTTGCGATTACAACGGTTTTATTTACACCGATATAATCTTCTGTATTTACGGAAAAATCGCTTGTAAGCGGTATTTCCTCATACGGAATATGATTTATTTCCGCAAAAACAGGATAAAATCCGTAAGTAATATCGGGAAACACAAGCGGACTTTTTTCGTCGGCAAAAGCCATAAACGCAAAGTTAAGCGTTTCGTCAGAGCCGTTGTTCATAATAATCCATTCAGGCTCAATATTATAAACCCTTGACATTTCGTTTCTTAAAGCAACACATTCGGGGTCGGAATAAAGCTTCAAGCTTTCTACTTCGTCCGACACCGCCTTTTTAACACCGCTTGAAGGGGGAAAGGGCGACTCGTTTGTATTAAGCTTAACATATTTTTTGTCCTGCGGTTGCTCACCCGGTACATAAGGTACTAAATTTTCAAGTCTTTGTGTAAAAAATTTGCTCATTATTTTTCAAACCGAACGGTTACGCTTTTGCCGTGAGCGTCCAGTCCCTCCTTATTAGCAAAATAAGCTATTTTATCCGCAACCTTTTCAAGTGCTTTCGCCGAATAGTATGTGTACTGTGATTTTTTAACGAAATCGTCAACCGATAAGGGCGACGAAAATCTTGCGGTACCGCTCGTAGGCAATGTATGGTTAGGCCCTGCAAAATAATCACCCAATGCTTCGGGACAGTTCTTGCCCATAAAAATCGAACCGGCGTGTTTAATCTTATCAAGATAGTCGAAAGGATTGTCAAGACATAATTCCAAATGCTCGGGGGCTATTTCGTTTGCAATATCAATAGCCTTTATTATATCGTTTTCGGCTACTATTATTTTTCCGTTTTTGTCAATCGAGGCTCTTGCGATTTCTTCTCTCGGAAGCTTCGGAATTTGCTTTTCGAGGCTTTCAGACACCCTATTCGCAAAATCCATACTGTCGGTAACCAAAACGGCACTTGCGTTCTTATCGTGCTCGGCTTGGGAAAGCAAATCCGCCGCAATTATATCGGGGTTGTTTGTGTTGTCGGCAACCACCAAAATCTCGCTCGGTCCTGCTATCATATCAATAGATACTTTTCCGAAAACCTGCTTTTTAGCTTCGGCTACAAAAGCATTTCCGGGACCTACGATTTTATCGACCTTAGGTATAGTTTCGGTGCCGTAAGCCAAAGCGGCAACGGCTTGTGCTCCGCCGACCTTATATATTTTATCTACTCCCGCAATTTTAGCCGCCGTAAGAATTACGGGGTTGATTTTTCCGTTTTGCATAGGAGGAGATACCATAACAATTTGCTCACAACCCGCAATTTTAGCAGGTATGGAATCCATAAGTACGGTAGACGGATAAGCCGCAGTGCCGCCCGGTACATAAAGTCCCACCTTTTCAATAGGCATTACCTTTTGACCGATAACAACGCCGTCCTTATCGTTAATAATAAAGCTGTTTTTCTTTTGCTTTTCGTGGAAGGCTCTGATGTTGTCGGCAGCCTCCTTTAATATTTCTATAAACTCAGCATCTACACTCTCAAACGCTTCTTTAATTTCCGCATCCGAAACCTCAAAATCCTTAATATCCGCTTTGTCGAATTTAAGCGAATATTCAAGAAGTGCTTTATCTTTGTTTTGCTTTACATTTTCAATTATTTCGGTTACTACTCCCTCGACATTTGTAGGGATATTTTCTCTTGCGAATATCTCGCTGTTAGGAACCTCGCCGTATTTGTAAATCTTAATCATTATTTTCAACCTGTTCTTTCATTGCAGTTGCAATTTTTTCTATTGCCTCGCCCTTAAACTTAAAGGATGCCTTATTAGATATAAGTCTTGCGCTGATAGGAAGTATTTTTGTTTTAACCTCCAAATCGTTTTCTTTTAAGGTGGTGCCCGTTTCAACTATATCTACTATTACATCCGAGAGTCCTAAAATAGGTGCTAACTCAATAGAGCCGTTAAGCTTAATAATATCAATATCTCTGCCGAGCCTTGAATAATAGTCGGTTGCTATTCCCACAAACTTCGTTGCGACCTTCAAAACCTTAATATTTTCATCTCTAAACTCTTTTTTAGCGGCAACACACATATTGCATTTGCCGATATTAAGGTCTAAAAGCTCATACACATTAGGCTTATATTCAAGCAAAATATCCTTACCCGCAACACCTATGTCGGCGGCGCCTCTTTCAACATAAATTGATACATCAGAGGGCTTAACCCAGAAAAACCTAATACCCTTTTCCTCGTTTTCAAATATAAGCTTTCTGTTTGTTTCTTTAATCGAAGGACATTCATAACCCGCTTTTTCAAACATCGAATATACCTTTTCTCCGAGTCTTCCTTTCGGAAGTGCTACATTAAGCATTTTTACGCCCTCCTTCTTAAATCAATAATTTCCTTATACCGAAGCTTTTCGGGAATACTCTTTTGAGTGCTTACGGAAGCACCCTTATTTATTAACTCGTTAACCCTTAAAGACATCTCAAAAACATCGGTAGAGTTATCATACAAAAGTAAAAAGTCAACATCAAACTTTTCGTTATCTCTAAACAAATCTTCAATTCTGTCAAGATAAATCGCAAATCCGACCGCAGACGAGCTTCTGTTCATTTTTTTCATTAAATTATCGTACTGACCACCCGCAAGCACACCACGGCAAACGCCGTCAATAAAGCCCTTATAAACAAATCCGTTATAATAATTCATATCGTTTACAACCGAGAAATCGAACTTTATTTTGTCGGAAAATTTTGAATTATCAAGCAAGCTCGAAAGTGTTTCCATATCTTCAAGCTCACAAAAATCAAAAATTTCTTTTAATTGCTTTATTACATTTTTTCTATCGCCGTAAACCGAAATAAGACTTGAAATTTTATCAAATCCCGTTTGGTCAATTAAAAACTTTTCACAAAGCTTTTTGAGGTCGTGGTTATTTTTTTCCGAAATGCAGTTTATTACACTCGAAACAAACGAAGCATCGTCGCAAACCGAGGTAATAACCTTTTTTACCAAATCAAGATTACTGATTTCTATACAAAAATCCGCAGTAAAAGTAGATAGACTTTCGGCGGACAGGGATATTGTTTCGTAAATGTCATAAATATCAATATCACCTATACATTCAAGTCCGGTTTGCATAATCTCCTTAAAGCGATGGGTTGTTTCGGAAACTCTATATACATTTTCATTATAAAAAACCTTTTGCTTAAC
Source organism: Ruminococcaceae bacterium UBA1741 (assembly GCA_002315685.1). Classification (GTDB taxonomy): domain Bacteria; phylum Bacillota; class Clostridia; order Oscillospirales; family Acutalibacteraceae; genus UBA737. The sequence continues at coordinate 9,202 of DCHX01000009.1, read as the reverse complement.
TCCGATTACATCTTCCCCGTTTTTAATTATAGAAAGCGTTACATCGGGTTTAAGAGCCATAAGCTTTCCGTTTGTGTCATTAAAGGCAATTACCCTATCGCTCACAAGAAAGTCTTTATTGCGAATATAAAGCTCGTACTCTTCAAACTTTCCCATTTCGTAGGGCAAATACCCGTATTTTGTGTATAACGAGCGAAGCTTATATGCACTTTTTTCTTCAAAACTCATAAGTGTTTCATCAATCATTTTTATGACCATTCCTTTCCGCTTTCGTTTTTAGGCACCAAACGACCAAAGAAAAGAATGGTCATAAAATGCCTTGTTTTTCGGTTGCCTCGTAAGAAGCGAGAAAAACGGTGCTTATAATTTTTTAAGTTCGGAAGATTTATCTTTCAAACTTTTCACCGTTTAATTTCTCAATAACTTTTTTATAGCCACCCGCACCGTATTCAAAGCACTTTGACACCCTGCTTATAGTAGCGGTACTGGCACCCGTTTGCTGACTTATTTCATTATAGCTTGTTTTTTCAGCCAAAAGCAAAGCAACCGATAATCTTTGCGAAATTTCAAGCACTTCCTTTATTGTACAAACATCATCAAGAAATTCATAACATTCCTCTTTTGTTTTCAGTGTAAGCAGTGCTTCACACAATTTATCGGTTGATTCGTTATGCCAATTTGCCATTTTTTCGTCCTCGCTTTATCGCTTTACTTTGCTAATGTGATACTATACGGAAAGTATAACACCCGAAAAGCCGTTTGTCAATAGCTTTTCCCGTTATTTTACAGCTCTATAATCTAAAAAAAGCAGATTCTCGAAATTTTCGAAAGTCTGCTTTTCTCACATATAAAAACATTTCCAAATCAAATATCCTTTTATACTCTCAAACTCTTTGTCGCTTTGCTATCTTTATTATTCGGAAGCGGTTGCAAGTGGATGTCAATCAGATATTAACAGAGCTTTTAATGAAATAAGAGAGGCAATTTCCGAAAGCGGAACAAGCGGATTCGGAATGATTGATGTGGCAACCGAAAGATTTTCTCGAACTTCTGAAAGTCTGAATTCACGAAACGAAGCCGTAACCCAAGCCGAACTGGAACGATATATGATTAAGACCAAGGATATTCTGTTAAAGAACCGCGATTTCCTTGAAAAGACGGCAAAAGCACTTGCGGAGAAAGAAACGCTTCTTTATTCGGATATCAGAAACATTCGTGAAAGTACAACGGTTACCGCGGTCGCGGTATAATAAATAATTATAAAAAATCCGCCCGAATGGATAATTCGAGCGGTGATTTTTTGTGATAATTTTTTATCCTTCCCTTTTGCCCTAAAGAAAAAGAATAACAAAAACCACAAGATTCCAGGTCTTTGGCAAACCTTATATTATTAACCCCTTATCACAAGAGGTTTAATAAACTATTAGTTAAGTTCAAAAACTTTTGTAAGCAAGGGTTGAGCACCGGTTACGGGGTCTTGCTCCATAACCATAACATCTTTCATGTACTCGTTCCACTTATCCACAATTTTGCTATTAGCTTGGGTATCTGCGGCGAATTTTACACCTTTTTCACATTCGTAATATCCGAAAAGTTCATTTCCGACATTCCAAATAGTATAATTGCAAATACCGGCATCTTTTAGCACCTTTACAAGCTCAGGCCAAATCTCGTTAATAGCTTGTGAACTCATAGAATAGTAATTTTGATTAATGTTGAAGAACTTGCTTCCGCCGTGAGCAACAGTATAATCATCTGATATTGTCGCTTTGCTGTCAACAGTCCATCCGTCAGCACCGTTTTCAAAGTTACCGTTTGAAACGAGATTTACGAAGTCGTCTTCTTTTTCTTTAACAACGATATCATCAATAAAGAATGTTCCGTGTTCACCGTCATTAAAAATAAATATTCTTGTGTCAGTTATATGTGTGCCAGAATTAAATTCGCCTTCAAGCTTTACCCAGCTTCCGTTTGTATCGGCAAATTTAACTTGCGAATCACCTAAGACAACCTGTGCGGGATAATCAAAAACCATAAAGTTCCAGTCGGCACTTCCCGGGCTTGCTACTTTGTACCACAAACTATATTCATAATTTGTATTCGGTTTTAATGTAAGTGCCTGTGAACTCATAGAATAGAAGTTTTGATTGATGTTGAAGAAACCGTCACCTGTATGAGCAACGCTTGAATCTCTTGAAATAGTTACTTTATCATTAATAGTCCAACCCTGAGATCCCTTTTCAAATCCTCCGTTGACAACGATATTTCCGTCATCAATAGGTGGTTTCTCCGGAGCTTTAACCAAAGAAATATCATCAAAATAAGTGTAAGAATTTTCGTTACCGTTATTGCTTATAAACCAAGCAATGATTTCGGTTGCACTACCTGTATTGAATGTACCGGTGTATTTCTTAAAATATAGACTGTCGGTAGGTGTAACGGTTGATAACATAGTGTTTCCGCCATCAGCTGCAAAGTTAAATGTGGTTGAAGCACCTTGACCGTCACGCTTAATATACACCGTATATTGATAATCGGTATAAGGTTCAACGGTAATTGTTTGATATGTACTAACATAACCAAATCTAACTCTAAGCGCATATTTACCGGTATATCTTACATGGTCATTAGAATCGTCAATAGCAGTTCTCCAATCATTATCAGCACCGTTATTGATTGACCAACCATCCATTGTTCCTGTTTCAAAATCGCCGTTTACAACTAAATTGTTATTTTCTAATACCTTTGCATCAGCAGTAGCGTCAATAGTAGGCAAGGTATCAGCAATAAAGGTCGAATCATAGGTATAATTTGTATCACCGATATAGCCAAACGGCTTACCTGCATACTGCTTATAAGTATTGCCGGATAATGCCCAGCCCGTACCGGTTAAGTTTAGTAATTTTGCGCCGGTAGTACCGAAAACGTTATTTGTAATACTGATATTGCTCTTTGTAAATCCATTAAATTTCAAATCGGAAATGTGAGCACCTTCGTACACAAAAGAATACCAACGCTGATTTGCACTCCAACCCAAAGCGGTATCGGTAAAGGTATTTCCGCTAACGGTAAGATTACTCAACGAGCCGCCACCATCAGCCCAGAATTCCATACCCCAATGACATTTATCAATGGTATTTCCCGTAACGGTAATATCATTCATTGTAGCGGAAGAGTTTGACTGTGTAGTAAAGGCGGTAACCCAAAGTAATAATCAAAATAAGCAAATAAATACCGATAGCGGTAATTAAAAGCAAAAGAACGGTTTGCTTTACCGTTTGACCGTGAACATCCTTAATTGCCATAAACAAATTTATGAATGTAATAAGAACACCGATTGCCCAAAAAGTAATGTAAAACGCCGTTTCTTCAAGTGTAAAGAAATTGCTTAAAAGTGTCATTATAGCGATTGTTATGCAAATCGGAATTAAAGAATATCCCGTAAATATCCATATTTCTTTTAGTGTGCCTTCACCGTCGGCAAGAGTGCTGACCGCCCAGTTGCAGATTACAAACAATACAAACAAACCGACTGTTTTTCCAAGTATCAGCAAAACATTAAAATCGTCTTTACTGTTTTGCGAGAAGTGGTATGATGACAGTCTTTCGTTTATAATTGTTACCGCAAATAAAGCAAAAACTACTATTGAAGAATAAAGCACAGATCCCTTTTTTTCAACTTTAAGTTCGTAATATGCTTTGAACGGATGCGAAACACAATAAAAAGGATATTGATTTTTAGAAATATGAATGTTGTAAGGATTCTTTTTATGTTTTTCTTTATAATTAACTACAAAAACGATAACAAGTGCAAATATTATGACGCCTAATGAAATATAAAGAAAATTATCTTTAAGAAAAATATCTCGTTTCTTTGAAAAAGCCGAAGAATAACCTTTTTTATCAGAGGCGATTTTGTAGTATTCCATAGCTAAATCATAATCGCCGTTTTCTTCACAAACAGTTCCGAGTCCGTCATTCGCAAGTTCGTAATAGGCGTCATATTTAAGTACTTCTTCAAAATACGGCTTTGCTTTGCTGTATAGTCCGTCATTCGTATAATATACGGCTTTTCTGACATTTTTTGCAAAATCAGTCGGAGAAAGCTTTGTAACAGAGCCTCTTTCGCTGTCAAGAACCAATACATCCTCGCCTAAACAATCTATTGCAACAGGAGCTGTGAAATTGTCTTTTTTTGTTCCCTTGCCCGAAAACGCATAAAGGAGCTCGGCGTTTTGAGAATATTGGAAAAGTCTATTGTAAGTATGGTCAAGAACTGTAACAAATCCTTTATCGTCAACCGTAACATCAATAAGTGAGCTTGATACAGTCAGATTTTTAGAGGTGTCAAAGTATGTATCGGTATCACCGAAAAATCCCGATGTGCCTTCCTTGGTTAAGAGAACATTGTTCCCGAGAGTATTAAGCTTTCTTACCTGTCCGCCTACATTTTCGGAGGAACTGCCTTTTAGCGTATAGGTTGTTTGGAAATGCCTAAATTTATTATCAAACTGTTTAATATGCCATATCTGTTACCCGAAAAGATATAATTCCAAGTAACATACAAATTTCCTGTTAGCGTAGAAGAATAAAAGCAAAGGGTTAATATCGAGCGGGGTATTCTCGGTAAATCGCTTATCATCCAAGCAATAAAGAATGACAGGAAATAGCTAATCGGGCCTGTAAGCAATGCAAAAAGCAATGTGTTTTTCAAAACCTTAGGGAAAATATCATCTTCCAAAAACATTCTCTTAAAATTATCAAGACCGATAAATGTAGGCATTTCGAGCATATTAAAATAAGTAAAGCTTAATAATATCGCAACAGCTACCGGTATCACCGTAAGGACGAGGAAAAGTGCTAAATACGGGCACATCATTAAATAGGCGATTCTATCATTATGGAGCTTTATGCTTTTTGATTTGCGCATTTCCCCCGAAACCTCCTTTAAGATAATTCTTTTGCTTTTCTGTTTAACTCTTCGTTTAATATTTCAAATTGTTCTTCAAAAGATTTTCTGACATTTTTATTGTTATAAACAACATCTCTAAATGCATTATCTACACATCTTGAAGTATAATAACTACCAGGTATTTCAGGTGTTTCAACGATAAAGCTTCGTTGGATGCTAATTATTTGCTTTTGAGAGGTTGACCATCCGAGTTCCTCAAAGGCTTCAAGATTCGATGTCGCATATCTTGCGGAAACACCGAGTAACGCTTCAATCCTGTTTCCGTAGTCTGCTTGTATTTTTTTGGAAGTCAGCCAATCCGCAAATTTATAACAATCTGTCGGATTTTTTGCATTTTTCATAATAATAACAGAACTTCCCGATGCACTGCCTGCCCTGTTAATCTGTCCGTTTTCATCTATAACGCCGGGAATTAGTGTCATTTCCCAGTTTCCGTGTATTTCACTTGCAACGGCATCAATCAGTCCATAGGAAGTGAAAGGTGCAACAAGTAAGGGCATTTCACCGCTTCTGAATAAGGTTGCCATATCGTAGCTTAAATCAAAACCGTAATCGGTGTAAAACGAAGTCCAAGTTTTGAAAGCATTAAGTGCCGCATTTGAATTGAGTGCGGATTGATTTAACTTTTTATTATAATAACTTCCGCCGTACTGTAATAATAAAGTCGGGAACAAGTCCTTAGCACCGACACCTAAATCAACAGCAGCAGTTGCTGAAATTGCAGTATACGGAAGTCCGACCTTCATATTGTTTCTTTGCAGCTTTGCGGAAACATCCATAAATTCCTTCCAAGTATTCGGCACGGTTATATTAAGTTCATCAAAAATATCCGTACGATAAAACATTACCAAAAAGTATTGTGTTAGCGGAAGTGCATACACTTTATCTTTATAGGTATAAGGCAAAAGAGCATCGGAAGAAAACCGTTGTTTGATTTCATCAAATGCTTCATATTTTGAAATATCAAGCAGTGCATTTCTTGAAGCCAAATTTACAGGTTGGCCTCTTGATGCACCGATAACAATATCAGGTGCCCTTCCCGATAGCACAGCCTCGGTAATGCCGCCGCTGACAAGGTTTACATTAACCTTAATACCCGTACTTTCGGTAAAAGAATCGCCGATAATATCTTTCATCAGTTGAGCTTGGTCCCTACCGTCATTAATCCAAAGACTGATTGAAGATTCTTCGCCGTTTATTGACGAAAGACTGTTATATTCATCCGAAAAAGCAGATATAAACTGCAAAAACTTGAACTTAATTTTTGCAAAGAAATTACCTGTCGTTTTTGGAAGAGCGTAGTCATCTGAGTGAATAATAAAATAATCAAATTCAAGAGGCTGTTCTTTCATACTTTGCACCCAATCGGACAAAGCGGTAATATTTTCTCTGAATGCAGATAGTTGGTCGGGAATTTCTTCCGGATTTTTTGAAAAATCAAGCAATCTGTCAGCTGTTTCTTTAATTGAATATGTAAGAGAGGTATTTCCGTTGTTTATTTTTGAAAAATCACTTACACAATTATTGAGTCGGTTTTCGTAGCTTTTAAGATTTTTACTTAAATCGGTTATTTCGTTTTCAAGATGATAATCCCTGTAACTATCGGGATTTGTACTCGTTACCATAATTATTCTTCGATAGTCCAATTCTGCGTATCAGATGAAATATAAACCTTAATATCGGTAAGTCCGTTGCCCAAGCCGTTCACATGCATACAATCAAGCGAAAACGAGGTCACATCATTGTCTAATTTATAAACAATATATTCTGTTGTACTTACGGCACCAGTATCCGATTGCTTTACTAATGTTGTGCACTCCAAATCCTCGTTGTATTGAAAGTACATATGGTCAGAATATGAAAAAGCCTTTGGCAAACCGTCCTCAATAGTATCTTCAAATGTTTGGTCAGCCAAAACACCAATTGAAATGCTGAAAGCAGCAATAATAATCACGAATAAAATGCAAATATATTTTTTCATCGTAAACTCCTCCGTTCTTTATAATAGATTTTATCATAAATCCGTCGAATTGACAATGCCATATATTTAGCACTTATGTGTCCGAATTTTGTTTTTATGTTAATATTAATCTATAAAAATCATAAATTTTCAGCATTTTTTGATTTATTTATGAAAAATATTGATATAATGAACCGATAACCAAAAATCAGCCCACTTAATAAGTTGTATAAACGCCAAACTGAAAATGCACAAAATCGCCAACTCAAAATGTACAATTCCGGCACGCTATTCCATTTTTGAATATACTCCAAAAAGCATACTCTTGATTTCCCGGTTTTTCGCGTGATGCTCCTCGCACGTTGCCCGAAGTTGTGGTGGGGAGAAAAACTCCCCCCTAAGGGAAAATCTATATTTTTCGTATCATAGATTGATGTAAAACTCATGAGTTGGTGATTTTCGTAAATGTCAAATTATCAAGTTTTTGTTTCGTGAGATTTTTTTACGAAACAAGAGGAGGCAGCAATGGCCTACAGGGGTTTAACCCAAATGAATTAGCTGTGCATCAACCTCTGTCTTATCCCACCACTTATATGTGGTGTTGTAGGAAATTCCGAGCTTCTCGGTGGCTTTCAGAATAGACAAGCCGATTTCTTTGTATTCTTTGATTTTGTCAAATGTGTCTTTGTAAATCATTGTGTTTTTTACCTCCTTGCGTTTAGTTTTGATTCCAAAGAGTTATACCGCTTTCAATACGCATCACCCCTTTCAGGTTATTTTTATATGTTTTAGGAAATAATACGATTATATCGTATTTTAGCGTTGACACAACAGCCGTTTTATGCTAAAATAAGATGCAATCGTATTTTAGCGTTTGGAGGAACACGATATGAATTATATTAGACGCGATTTGGAAAATAAAATACTTGCTCTGTCAAAAGAGTATTCCTGTATTCTTATCACAGGACCGAGACAAGTGGGAAAAACAACCGTTTTGCGACAACTGATGAGTGAAGATCGCGAATATGTATCCCTCGATGACATGGAAGAGCGTTCCCTTGCCAAGCGGGATCCGGCAATGTTTCTCACCATTCACAAAAAACCGATTATGATTGACGAGGTGCAATACGCACCCGAGCTTTTTTCCTATATCAAAATTGAGATTGACAATGGCGCTGATCCCGGCACTTATTGGCTGACAGGTTCCCAGGCATTTAAGCTGATGGAACTTGCGCAGGAATCTCTTGCCGGCAGAGTAGCAATTCTTCATATGTCAAGTCTATCGCAACATGAAATCTACGGATCAGGTGAATGCACAGCATTTTCCGTTGATTTGCCTTTGCTTCAAGCGAGAGAAAAGACAAATGCTCCGGCAGATTTAACGGAAATCTATAATCGTATCTGGCGTGGCTCCATGCCCGGACTTGTCAGCGGAAAGTTCTCCGACCGTGATGTGTTCTATTCGAGTTATCTGCAAACATATATCGATCGTGACGTGAAGGAGCAGGTACAGCTTGATGATCCACTTCTGTTCCGTGATTTTGTGCGTGCTGCTGCTTGCCGTGCCGGTCAGATGCTTAATATTCACGATATAGCACTGGATGTCGGTGTATCCGACGATACTGCAAAACGCTGGTTACAGG
>DCHX01000009.1:373-594 GCA_002315685.1 Ruminococcaceae bacterium UBA1741 | reverse complement strand
GGTTACAGGTATTGGAAAAATCTGATGTGATTTTCTATCTTCGCCCCTATTCCAACAACCTATTGAAGCGCACAGTCAAAACTCCGAAAATGTATTTCTTCGATACAGGACTCGTCGCCTACCTTACAAAGTATTCTTCACCTGAAATTCTGATGAACGGTGCAATTAATGGCGCGATTCTTGAAAATTACGTTATTGCAGAGCTTCTGAAAAGTTACCAT
>DCHX01000009.1:0-332 GCA_002315685.1 Ruminococcaceae bacterium UBA1741 | reverse complement strand
TGACAGCAATTCCAACGAAATTGATTTGGTTATAGAAAGCGATGGAATGCTCCATCCACTGGAGATCAAGCGGTCTGTCAACCCCGGTAGTGAGCTTCTCTCTGCATTCAGGCTTCTTGACAAAGCTTCTGTTCCTCGTGGAAATGGTGCCATTATCTGTATGCGCCCGAAGTTATTAGCAATGAACAGCGAAAACTATATTGTTCCCGTATGGATGGTATAACCAAAGACAAAGTTGTCAAAAACGCTTGCCAAAATCGGCAGGCGTTTACTATACAAAAAGAGTCGGAATTGTGTGTTTCACAATTTCGACTCCGTTAAATGTGGTTGCG
>DCHX01000013.1 GCA_002315685.1 Ruminococcaceae bacterium UBA1741 | reverse complement strand
TTCGTTGAAAAAAAGCACCTGCCGAAGCAAGTGCTTTTTTCATGGCGCGCCGGAGAAGATTCGAACTCCCGACCTTCTGGTCCGTAGCCAGACGCTCTATCCAGCTGAGCTACCGGCGCAAAACTTATGGCGGTTTTTTTGACCGCCATAGTATTCTAACACAATTAACCTAAAAATGCAATAGTAAATTTCAAAAAATCCGATATTTTTAAGTATTTTTTGACGATTTTTGAAAAATGTGCATTAAAGCGTTATGCTATCATTTGGGTTACCGCAATAATCAACGGCATAGTGATAAGCGAAAAGAGTGTTGAAAGCGATACCATATTAACCGACAGTTCGGTTGCTCTGTTATACTTATACGAAAACATAGTCGTATATGCCGCAACGGGGGCGCAGGTGCTAATCGCAAAGGACACAAGCAAATCGCCCCTTATCGGTATTAAATAGAGCAAAGCAATAATGAAAACAGGCAGGATAATAAGCTTGCAAACACAGGCATACAAAAGCTTTAAGTCCTTAAATGCCGTTTTGATATTGGATTTTGAAAGATGATAGCCGATTATAAGCATAGGAAGGGGAGTGTTAAGAGCGGCGAAATAACCTATCGGCAGGGATATAACCTCGGGCACTTTTATTCTTGAAATAAATATCGCAAGACCGATAACAAGACCTATCATACCCGGGTTAATAAACATCTTTTTAACCGACATTTCCTTTTTGTCGCCACTCATAAGCACTACGCCGTAGGTCCAAGCGAAAAGGTTGAATATAGCGATAAACGAAGCGCAGTAAATTACGCCGGTTTCACCTAAAATCGCCTCTTGAATCGGTATCGACATAAATCCGCAGTTACCGAAAATCGCACCGAACCGCAAAACACTTTTTCTCGCTTTAACCTTATCCTTTACAATAAGAGAGGAAATGAAAATAAAAAGTGCGTGAACAACTATTGCAAGTAAAAAGCTCAAAATGATATTATAAAGCATTTTTGAGTCGTATTCACGGATAAACGACTTAATTATAACGCTCGGCGATACAAGGCAAAGCACAATATCGGTAAGCGATTTAACACTGTTATCGTTAATAATATTCTTTTTGCCGAATAAAAGACCTACGAAAATAAGAATAAACAGCACGATAACTTGTTTAAGAACAGTTAAAAAAATCATAAAATTACTTTCTAAGCTCAGCGCCGACCTTTTCAAGTTTTTCTATAATATTTTTGGTAGCGGTATCAATTTGCTCGTCGGTAAGGGTAGCATCGGCGGAACGGAGATAAACACTGTAAGCCACACTCTTTTTGCCCTCGGGTATTTGACTGCCCTCGTAAATATCAAACAATTCAATTCGCTCTAAAAGCCTACCCGCGCCTTTGGTAATAGCCTGTTCAAGAGTTCCCACCGTAATATCCTTATCGCAAAGGAAAGCAAAGTCGCGCTCAACGGCAGGGAATTTAGGAAGTGGCTTAAATACGCTCTTTCTCTTGTTGATACCAAGCAAAATATCAAGCTTGATTTCAGCAACATAAACCCGTTGCTCGATGCCGTAGTTTGCTAAAACATCCGGATGCACCTCGCCTAACACACAAGCCTCGACATTATTAGCCTTAACAAGAGCCTGACGGCCGGGGTGGAGGTATGCTTCACAGCTTCTTTCGTACTGAGTATGAGCACCGCAAAGCTTCATAATTTCTTCAACAATACCCTTTAAGGTAAAGAAATCCTCGTCCTTGCCGTAGATACCGATAGACATAGTAGGAAGCTCATAGGGTTGCTCGGTTAAAGGCATTTGCTTCGGGATAAAGCGTTTGCTGATTTCAAAAAATCTACCGTCCTCGATTTTGCGGTTAATATTAGTGGCGAGTACCGAAAGCATACTTGTAGTAAGCTGGGTACGGAGAACGGAATACTCGTCGCCGAGCGGATTTAATAGCTTAATCGCATTTCTTCTTTCGTCATTTTCGGAAAGATTAAGTGTATCAAGCGCACCTGACGAAATAAACGAATAGGTTGCAATTTCGTAAGCACCCATACCGCAAAGTAACGACTTAATCTTGTCGGTTTTAATTCTTTCGGGAAGCTTAGTACCTCTTACGACATCGCCACGCATAGGAGTGCCTACAATATGGTCATAACCGTAAATTCTCATAACCTCTTCGGCTAAATCGGCTCTGCCCTCAACATCATCACGAATCGAAGGAACACTGACGGTCAAAACACCGTCATTTGCAGTCGTTTTGAGTTCGAGCTTGTTTAGAATTTTAACCATTTCGCTTTCGGGAATTTCAACACCTAAAAGCGCCGAAATATCAGCCGATTTAACAGTTAAAATTCTGTTTTTCGGAAGTCCTTCGTTTAAGTCGAGAACGCCCTCGACAATATCACCGGCATCAAGGTCGGAGATAAGTTGAAGTGCTCTGTTCATAGCATATTCGGTATTTATAATATCAATACCCTTTTCAAATCTACCGCTTGCCTCGGTTCTGATACCCAAGGCTCTGCCGGTATGTCTTATGTTATCTCTCTTAAACTTGGCGGATTCAAGGAAAAGATTTTTGGTATCGTCCTCGATTTCGCTTTCTTTTCCGCCCATAATACCCGCAAGGCAAGAGGGCTTTTCGCCGTCGGCGATAACAAGCATATCGGAATTAAGCTTGTACTCGTTTCCGTCAAGAGTTGTAATTGATTCGCCTTCTTTTGCGTTTCTTACGATAATCTTTTTGCCCGAAAGGTCGTCATAGTTAAATGCGTGCATAGGCTGACCTGTTTCAAGCATAACAAAGTTTGTAATATCAACGATATTGTTAATAGGGCGCATACCCGAAGCGGTAATAGACTTCTGCATCCAGTCGGGAGACGGCTTTATGCGGAGGTTTTTAACAATTCTGCCGATATAACGGGGACATAAATCGTAATTTAATACATTTACATCAATATAGTCCTTAATGTTTTCGCCTACCGTTTTGTAAGTGGGAATAGGTTGCTTAAATTCGGTGCCTAAAACAACCGAAATTTCCTTTGCAACACCGATAAAGCAGTTACAGTCGGGGCGGTTAGCGGTGATTTTGAAGTCGATAATATAATCGTCAAGACCTAAAACCTCACGCATATCCGTGCCGGGTTGAAGATTATCGCCGTGCAAAATCATAATTCCGTAAACCGAGGCACCCTCATAGTCGGCTTCGGTTAAGCATAATTCCTCGCCAGAGCAAAGCATACCGAATGAGTCAACACCGCGAAGCTTACCCGCTACTATATGAGCGCCGTTCGGAAGATAACTGTCATCAAGAGCGGTAGGCACAAAGTCGCCCTCGCTTATATTTTGAGCGCCGGTAACAATTTGAACACTCTCACCCTTGCCGACATCAATTCGGCAAATTTGAAGATGGTCGCTGTCTTGGTGCTTTTCTATTTTAAGAATTTTTCCTACAACAACATTGCGGAGATTTTCGCCCTGCTTTTCAATGCTTTCGATTTCAAAACCGGCAAGTGTCATCTTGTCGCAAAGCTCTTCTACACTTACATTTATATCAACATAATATTTTAGTGTTTTTAATGAAATTTTCATAAATTCGCCCTCCTACTTAAAATTGGTCTAAGAAGCGCTTGTCGTTTTCAAATAAAAGACGAATATCGCTTATCTTGTATCTTGTAGTTGTAAGGCGGTCAAGACCTATTCCGAAAGCAAAACCGCTGTAAACATCAGGGTCAATTCCGCAGCTTTTAAGAACATTAGGATGAACCATACCGGCACCTAAAATTTCTATCCAACCGCTTCCTTTACAAACACGGCATCCCTTGCCGCCACATTCGGAGCAGGTAACATCAACCTCAACCGAAGGCTCGGTAAACGGGAAGAAAGACGGGCGGAACTTAACCTTTGTGTCGGGACCGTAAATTTCACGGGCAAACTGTTCAAGAACACCTTTAAGGTCGCACATAGTAATACCCTTATCAACAACAAGTCCCTCTATTTGATGGAAAACGGGGGAGTGGGTAGCGTCAACCTCGTCGGCTCTGAAAACTCTGCCGGGGCAAATAACACGAATAGGCGGTTTTCTTGTTTCCATTGTACGAATTTGTGCGGCGGAGGTTTGAGTACGAAGAAGTAAATTAGTACCTAAATAGAATGTGTCCTGCATATCTCTTGCGGGGTGGTCGGCAGGAACATTTAAGCATTCAAAATTATAATGGTCGGTTTCAACCTCGGGACCGTCAAGCACATCAAAGCCCATAGATTGAAAAATATCAATCATATCGTTAAGAACGGTATTAAGCGGATGAAGTTTGCCGACCTTTTTAACCTTTGCGGGCATTGTAATATCAATAGTCTCGGCTTTAAGTTTAAGCTCGGTTGCGGCATTTTTAAGCTCCTTCGCTTTTTTGCCGATAAGCTCTTCAAGCTGTGCCTTTGCCTCGTTTACCATTTGTCCCATCTTCGGGCGTTCTTCCGGCGAAAGCGAACCCATTTGTTTAAGAATAGCGGTAAGCTCACCCTTTTTACCTAAATACTTGACACGCAATTCTTCGATTTCTTTTTCATCGAAAGCAGCCGATACAGCCTCTTTGGCAGCGTTCTTGATGGCTTCAAGTTTTTCTTTCATAGAAATTCCTCCAATAATATAAAGTGTCAGGACAAAAAATAAGACTTCGCCCTGAAAACAGGACGAAGCCGTTAAATTATAAGCTCCGCGGTACCACCCGTAAATTTTCGCTCATAGAGCAAACACTCTCGAAGATTTGTAACGGAATCTAACCGTTGTCGCCTACCGTAAAAAAATTATTTGAGCGACACTGCTCAAAAGGGAACTTCAAATAAATTCCGAATAAAACGGTTTACAGCCCCGACCGTTTCTCTCTTAAAACGAAAATTTTATTCTACTTTCCTTTATCAACGCATTTCTACCGATATATAATACCATTATTTGCTTTATTTTGCAAGTGTTTTTTGGCATAATAATTCTTTCCTTAAACAATAGGCAAAGCGACACACAAAAGGGCATACAAAGCGACACACAAAACGACAAACAAAAAATCTCTTAAAACCCGCATAAATAAAAGAAAAAAGTACATCTTAGGTTATGCTGACGACATACAAAGCAACACGCAAAACGGCACACAAAACGACAACAATAAAGAATAATATAACAAAAGAATAAAAGACGCTTTTATTACGCGCGCGAAAAAATTTCAAACGGCAATGTAAAGGTCAACCGCTTTTTGCATAAAATCAGTGGTAACACCGAAATATTCGGCAAGCAAATAAACATTATCGTAGCCTGATTTTAATGCCTTTGTAAAAAGGGTTTTCGGAACTAATTTTTTAATAGCCCATCTATCAGCCTTTTTTTCGTGCTTTTCACGAATATCAAAAGGGGAATAGATATTATAAAAACTGCTTGTTGCGCAATGACCTAATTCGTGGGCTAAACAAACCTTTTCTTTTGCACCCGATAGGTCGTTATCAATTCCGACAAACAAGCTGTCATTATACTTAACCGAAACCGACAAATTGTCTTTCAAAAGAAATCTATCAACTTTAACACCTTGCTTTTCGGCAATTATGTAAAGTTTATTTACTTCCATTTTCTCTCTCCTTAATATAATCCGCATAGCGCTTAACCTCTTGCCACATCTCATCGGTAACATAAGAGTCGCCGCCGAACAAAGCCACCTTTAAGGCATCTTCGTTGTTTTGATTAGGACTTTTTCCGTAAAGATAATCAACCGAAACACCGAAATAGTCGGCTATTTGTGAAAGCGTTTTTGCAGAAAGCGTTTTTTTTCTGCCGGATTTGAAGTCGGATAGAGATGCTCTCGGGATACCGCAATTAGTACACAACAATGTTATGTTTATACCTCTTTCTTTGCATAAGTTTTCTATTCTTTCGTACAGTTCCGGCATTTTCTCGTCCCCTAATTACTAAATTTCGTAAAAAAATACTTGACATTTACGAATTTTCGTAATATAATATACTTGAAATTACGAAAACTCATAAATTTTCCCCTATGGAACAAATTATATTACGCTTTTTCGTAATTGTCAAGTAAAAATTTAGGAGGAACAAAAGATATGTACCGTTGTACGGACTGTAAGGAAAAAATCACACACCCAAAGGCAATAAACGAATATCACAACACTTATTGCGAACTGCCGAAGACCTCTCTTGTATGCCCTGAGTGCGAAAGTGAGAAAATTGAAGAAATTAAGATTAAATATTGCAGATGCTGCGGAAGAAGGCTTAGCGAGGGGAGGACCGATTACTGCTCAATAAGTTGCAGAAAACAAGGGGATAAGATTTTTGATGAGCAAAAGAAAAGAATGTTACATATTAAATCTTCTCCTATTTATGCTACGGTTAGGGAGCTTGAAAAATACAACAGGGAAAACAAAACCAATATAAGCTACGGACAATTTGTGGCTTATGTTTGGCCTAAAATTAAGGACGGAGAAAAGAAAGTTGGAAATAAGAGAAGAAAAAATATTGTATCTTAAAAACTACCGTGTTTTGCTTTCAAAAAAGGACAGGCTTAAAGAAATGTGCGAGATATTCCCCGAGCGAAAAGAGGAATATAAAGAGCAAATTAACAATACCGTAAAGTCGATTTTGAGAATAGAGGACGCAATAGAAAAGGTTGACGGCGGAATACTCTCCGAGATACTTTTTCAAAAATATGTGTTGGGCAGAAGTCTTGAAACGGTGAGCTATAATCTTAATTACAGCAAAAGGCAAATTGAGCGGTTGCATATAAATGCCGTCGAAAAAATTTCGTTTTTTTGAAAAAACACTTTACAAATCGTTTTATTTTTTTTATAATAAAGTACGAACATTTGTTCGGCAAAACATCCGAAAGGGGATAAGACTTTGAAAGAACGAACGATTTTGCATTGCGACCTTAATAACTTTTTCGCTTCGGTTTCACTTCTCTCAAACAAGGAATACATAGATAAACCCGTGGCGGTTTGCGGTAGTGTTGAAGAGCGCCACGGAATTGTTCTTGCAAAAAACGATATTGCCAAAAGGTACGGCGTTAAGACTGCCGAAGCCGTTTGGGAAGCAAAGCTTAAATGTAACGAGCTTGTGATTTTAGAGCCTGACTATCCCGAATATATGCGATACTCTAAAATGGCAAAAGAGATTTATTCCCGTTATACCGATTTGATAGAGCCATTCGGAGTTGACGAATGTTGGCTCGATGTTACGGGCAGTAGGCTTTTGTTCGGGAACGGTGAGCAAATTGCCGAAAGAATAAAAAACGATATAAAACGGGAGCTTGGAATTACCGCTTCTGTCGGTGTTTCGTTTAATAAGATTTTTGCAAAATTAGGCTCCGATATGAAAAAACCCGACGCCGTAACTTTGATTCCCAAAGAAAGCTTTAAGGAGATAATATATAATCTTCCTGCCGAAGACCTTTTGTTTGTCGGTAAAAATACAAAGGATAAGCTTAATAGAGTCGGCATTTTTACGATAGGCGATATTGCGAAAAGCGATGAAATGTTACTTAAAAAAATGCTCGGCGTTTCGGGGTGCGAGTTAAAACGAAATGCGATGGGGCTTGATAACTCTCCCGTTTTGCCGGAAAATTATCATCATATTCCTAAAAGCGTCGGTCGCTCGGTAACTCCCAAATCGGATATTGAAAGTAGGGAAGAGGTTTGGAAAATATATGTGCGCCTTGCCGAAGATATTTCAAAAACATTGTCGGAGGAGGACCTTTTCGCAACGGGTGTTTGTGTTCATACACGAGACTCCTCCCTTAATATAAAAGAAACCTCGAAAAGCTTTAAGGGCGGTACAAACTGTGCTATGACACTTGCCAAAAAAGCTATGGAGGTTTTTTGTGAAAGCTATTCATTTGAAAAACCGCTTCGCTCGGTAGGTTTTAGGGCAATAAACCTCAAAGAGAGAGCGGACGTCGCCGTGCAAGAGGATATTTTCGGCGAGTATTTGTGCGATAAAAAAGAAGAAAATTTGGAAAATTCAATGCGAATAGTAAGAAATAAATACGGCAAAGAAAGTATCAAAAGAGCAGTAACAGTGGACACTTGAAGTAAGAAGTGATAAGTAAGAAGTAATAAGAAAAAATATACAATACAAAACGGTGGTTGGATTTGAACTGACGAAAATATATAAATGTCGCTATGCGACACATATTACTTATTAACTATTACTTATTACTTATTACTTCCGAAAATCGACAATTTTTAGTGAAGAGTGAATAGTGAAGAGGTAAAAAGTAAAATCGACAACCCTCTTCGAGAATTGTCGATTTTTGGCTGGGGTGGCAGGATTCGAACCTACGAGTGCAGCAGTCAAAGTGCTGTGTCTTACCGCTTGACGACACCCCAATATTAAGTTCTAAAAAAATCTTGATAGGGTTAACTACCAAGAAAAAAACAGTGGGGTGGAAGATGGGACTTGAACCCACGGTCTCCGGTGCCACAAACCGGCGCTTTAACCAACTAAGCTACATCCACCGTAACGCAAAATTTATTATACCATAATAGATGAAATTGTCAAGAAAAAATTACTGTTAATTTTATTTTTGATAATAATTAACGATAATTTAACATTTATACTGAAAAAAGGTGTAAAATATAGTTACGATGGAAAGGAGATAGGATTATGGACGATAACAATTACAATCCTTTTGATAACGAGAGCGGGGAGGTTAAAAATGATGTGTCGGGCGAAATGAAGGGCTTTGACGATGCTTCTTCGAACGACGACGGCGGATTTTATACAAAGTCCCACTCTGATATTATTCAAGACGAAATAGATAACGACAACTTTAAGAGCGATAACGATTCGTATAATTCGGATTTTTCTTCGAGCAATTATACCGATACCGTTTACGGTAAATCGCCTTATGTAAACGATTCAAAAAGGAAACCTAAGAGAGAAAAGAAAAAGTACGGAGCAGGAGCTGTGATATTAGCTTCGGTTTTGGCGGCGGTAATAGGTGCGGTAAGCGGAATAGTTGCTTTTAATTACGGTAACGATTCTTCTAACTTGTCCCAATCCTTACCGCAGGTTGACGGCAATTCAAGCGGTACAAGTAACGTCAGCATAAATGTTGATGAAAATATGTCCTCAATCTCCCAGGCGGTTGCTGCAAAATGTTCAAAGAGTGTAGTCGGTATCAGAACTACCACATCCGTTCAAAGCTTTTTCGGCGGTACGAGCGAATCGACAGGCGAGGGCTCGGGTGTTGTTTATACCAAGGACGGTTATATTATTACCAACTATCATGTGGTTGAAAATGCTATTTCGGCAAGCAGTGCTTCAAAGATAGAGGTTTTCTTTGACAACGCAAGCACAACTCCCTACAAAGCGAGTGTAGTAGGCTACAATGTTTCCTGCGACCTTGCTGTGCTTAAAATTGATGCCGATAATTTAAGTGCGGTTGATGTCGGCTCATCTTCAAGTCTTAAAGTCGGACAGTATGTTGTAACAATAGGCGCTCCGGGCGGACTTGAATTTATGGGAAGCGTAACCTACGGTATTATAAGCGGACTTGACCGTGTTGTATCGAGCAATTCTAAAATCGGACTTATTCAAACCGATGCCGCAATCAATCCCGGTAACTCGGGCGGTGCTTTGCTTGACGAAAACGGAAAGCTTATAGGCATTAACAGTTCGAAAATCGTATCCGAAGAATTTGAGGGTATGGGATTTGCAATACCTGTAAACAGTGTTGTAGAAATTTGCAACGGAATTATCTCTAATAAGGATAAGGCAGAGCCGTATGTCGGAATTACAATCAGTGAAAAATACACCTCCGATGTTCTTGAAAGCTACGGCTATCCGGTAG
This sequence comes from Ruminococcaceae bacterium UBA1741, assembly GCA_002315685.1. Taxonomy (GTDB): domain Bacteria; phylum Bacillota; class Clostridia; order Oscillospirales; family Acutalibacteraceae; genus UBA737. Next base: position 53,819 of record DCHX01000013.1, on the reverse strand, counting down.
GTGCGGTAGTATTAAGCGTTGCGGACGGAAGTAACGCCGAAAAGTGCGGAATACAAAAGGGAGATATTATTACCGAATTTAACGGCACCGAAATTACCGAATATAATGTTTTCGGTAAGGTTTTGGCAAAATGTGAGCCCGGCTCCTCGGTAAGCGTTAAAATTTACCGTTCGGGAAGATACTACCAAACAAAGATTACAATAGGAAATACAATGGGATAATGCTTTATGGACTGCGACAAACAAGTTGCGGTCCTTTTTGTTTGACATAAGCGTGATAAATAAGTATAATACATTTATGAAAATAGGAAATGTTGAAATAAAAGGTTATGCGTGTTTAGCACCTATGGCGGGGGTTGCCGACAGGGCTATGCGCGAAATATGTGTAAAGTACGGTGCTTCTTATACGGTAGGGGAGCTTATAAGCTCAAAAGGTATATCGTTAGGCGATAAAAAATCGCTTGAATTTCTTTACAGACCGAGCGGAAATGCACCGAGCGGTATTCAGCTTTTCGGCTGTGAGCCGGATGTTATGGCTGCCGCTGCGATTAGGGCGCTTGAAAGCAAACCCGATTTTATTGATATAAATATGGGTTGCCCTGCTCCTAAGGTTGCGGGTAACGGGGGCGGAAGTGCTTTGATGCAGGATATACCGCTTGCGGCAAAAATTGTCGAATCGGTAGTTAAGGTGTCAAGTGTTCCGGTTACGGTTAAAATGAGAACGGGTACGGATAGCGATAATATTTGTGCAAATGAACTGGCTATTGCCTGTGAAAGCTCGGGGGCTTCGGCTATTACCGTTCACGGTAGAACGAGAAAGCAGATGTATGCTCCGCCGGTTGATATTAAAACAATAGCCGAAGTAAAAAAAGCCGTAAAAATTCCCGTTATCGCAAACGGCGATATTATTGACGGCAATAGTGCGCTTGAAATGTATAACAATACGGGTTGCGATTTTGTTATGGTAGGCAGAGCGGCTTGCGGAAATCCTTTTGTGTTCGACCGAATAAATGCTTTTTTCGAGAAAAGAGAATACACGCCTCCTACGCTTGAAAAACGACTCCAAACCCTAATAGAGCAAATAAAATTTATGTGTGAATACAGACCTTCAAAGGTTGCTATGTTAGAGGCGAGGAAGCATACGGCTTGGTATCTTACGGGGATACGGGGAGCGGCGGCTTTAAGGCGGGAATGCGGTAATATCGGCTCTATGGAGGATATTATGATTCTTTGTGAAAAAGCTCTTGAATACAACAAGAATATATGATAAAATAAATAAGTTAATTAAATGAGAGGAAGGATTTTATGTCCGGACATTCCAAATGGAATAATATTAAAAGAAAAAAAGAAAAAACCGATGCCGCAAAAGCAAAGATTTTTACAAAAATGGGTAGAGAGATTGCGGTAATTGTAAAGCAGGGCGGACCTAATCCGCAGGAAAACAGCCGTCTTAAAGATGCTATCGCAAAGGCAAAGGCCGCTAATGTACCTAACGACAATATTGAAAGAATAATCAAAAAGGCTGTCGGTGAAGACGGCGGTGCCGATTATGAAGAGTTAATTTACGAGGGCTACGGTCCTTGCGGTGTTGCTGTTGTAGTTGAAACGCTTACCGATAACAGAAACCGTACTGCCGGAGATATTCGCCATTATTTTGATAAGTGCGGCGGTAATTTAGGACAGTCCGGCTCGGTTATGTTTATGTTTGACCGTAAGGGCATTATTGATATTGAAGCCGAAGGTCAAGATGAGGACGAGGTTATGGAGGCCGCATTGGAAGCAGGTGCCGAGGACTTTAATTTTGACGGCGATGTTTTTGAAATTTCAACCGCTCCTAATGATTTAGGCGCCGTTCGTGATGCGTTAGAGGAAAAGGGATATTCCTTTGTTTCCGCCGAAGTACAGTATGTGCCTCAAACTATGACCGCTATTGAAGATAAGGATGCCGCCGAAAAGATGGAAAAGCTTATTGATATGCTTGAAGAAAATGATGATGTTCAAGATATTTGGCACAACTGGGAAATGCCGGAAGAATAACGGTAATTAAAAAATGGGGATGTAAAAAACGGTTTTTACATCCCCATAATACTATATAAAAATTGATTGATAATCCTTGCTTTGTGCCAATGAAACATAATCGTTTCCCGATATAATCAGATGGTCAAGAAGCTTTATGCCTACCTTATTAAGAGTTTCGGACAGTTGGGCAGTAGCATCAACATCGGCTTTGCTCGGAAGGGCGAAGCTTTTCGGATGGTTATGCGCAATAACAACACAAACGGCATCTTCTTTAACGGCTAATCTTACAATGCTTCTTGCGGATATTGTTACCTCGCTTGTGTCGCCGTAGCCGATAAACTCAAATTTGATAATTTTACCTACCGCATCCAAACAGGCAACGCCTAATCTTTCGGTTGTAAGCCCGTAAAACTGTTTGAGTATAAATTCGCCGACATTTTCGGGAGCTAATGCACCGCTTAGATGCTTTGAGCTTGAAATTTCGCATTGTCTTGCGATAGGAATAATTATTTTAAGCAAGGGAATATTGTTTTTTGTAAGTCCCTTAAACTTAATAAGTTCTTCTGCGGGAGCATCTAAAACCCCACGAATAGTTTTGTATTTTTCAATTAGCTGATGTGCAAGAGGATTAGTGTCGCATTGAGGAATACAGTAGAATAATAAAAGTTCAAGCCATTTATGCTCGGGGGTATTTTCGTTAAATCCGCCGTTTAAGAATTCGGATTTTAATCTTTCCCGATGACCCGCGTGAATATTATCGCCCAATTTATACTCCCCTTTTTTGAAACTGTCGCTTGACATTCCGTGGATTATAATATAAATTTATCACAAAGCTACTGAAAAATCAACATCTAAACACATTTAAGGAAAGAAAATGAAAAGTTTTACTATAACTAAAAACGATGCGGGACAAAGACTTGATAAGTTTATTACAAAAGCTTGTCCTACCTTGCCTAAATCACTTCTTTACAAGTATCTGAGAACAAAACACATAAAGCTGAACCGAAAAAAAGCCGAAATATCGACAAAGCTTAATGAGGGCGATATTGTTGATATGTATATATCGGACGAGTTTTTTGTGAAGAAGACACCGCACTATGATTTTTTGTCCTCGCCTGTACTTCTTGATATAGTTTATGAGGATGAAAATATTATTTTAGCAGATAAAAAGCAAGGACTTCTTGTTCATCCCGATAAGGGCGAATACCGTGATACTTTAATCGGCAGGATACAGCACTATCTTTACGATAAGGGCGAATATAATCCCGAGCTTGAAAACAGCTTTAAGCCCGCACTTGCAAATAGAATCGACCGAAATACAGGCGGAATAGTAATAGCCTGTAAGAATGCCGAGGCACTTCGGGTTATGTGTCAAAAAATCAAGGACAGAGAGATTGACAAGAGGTATCTTTGCGTAGTTCACGGCAAGCCGAAGGAAAAAACGGCTACACTTGAAGGATACCTTGAAAAAAACGAGGTTAAGAATAAGGTTTATTTAAGCAAGACTAAAACCGATAGCAATAGAACTATTAAGACAAGATATAAAACTCTTGCAACAAAGAACTCACTGTCGCTTCTTGAAGTTGAGCTTTTAACCGGAAGAACGCATCAAATAAGGGCGCATTTAGCCTCTATCGGACATCCGCTTTTAGGCGACGGGAAGTACGGTAAGCTTGCAAACGATAAGAAGCTTGGCTTTGACAAACAAGCATTATATTCTTATAAATTAAGCTTTTATTTCAGTACCGACGGCGGAATACTCGAATATCTTAACGGAAAAAGCTTTACGGTAGAAAAGGTATGGTTTGCCGAACAGCTTTTCGGTAAAACATTATAAAAAATGCACCGCACAAAAAATATATGCACCCTGCAAAAGTGTCTTGCTTATGTAGGGTGCATTTTTTCAGTTTTCATTTAATTTTTTATAAAGATGTATTATTTCCTGTCTTAAAAGTGAATTTTCATCCTTTTTAAGCTTCGGGTCATTTTCAAGAACATTTGCGGCCGCCATACCGCAAAGCTTTAATGTATCACGATTGGCAAAAATATCGGCGATTTTAAGCTCGGGTAAGCCGTGTTGTCGGTTTCCTAAAAAGTCGCCCGGCCCTCTGAGTGCCAAATCCTCATCCGCAATTTTGAACCCGTCTCGATTGTTTTTAATGACATCAAGTCGCCTTTTTGTATTTTCACCCTTGCTGTCGGAAACTAAAATACAGGTTGATTTATACTGACCTCTGCCGATTCTGCCTCTTAATTGATGCAGTTGAGAAAGCCCGAATCTTTCGGCGTTTTCTATTACCATAATTGCGGCATTAGGCACATCAATACCTACCTCGATAACGGTAGTAGAAATCAGCAAATCAATTTCTCCCTTTGCAAAATCACTCATTATTTTGTCTTTTTCTTTCGGTTTCAGTTTGCCGTGTAAAAGACCGAGCCTATAATTCTTAAATTCACCGCCCGAAAGTTCTTCAAAATATTCTTCGGCACTTTTAATCGGGATTTCTTCATTTTCTTCAACCAACGGACAAACGATATATCCCTGTCTGCCTTCGTCGAGGTGTTTTTTTATGAATGTGTAAATTCGCTTATGAAGACTGCTTTCAACACAATAGGTTTCTATAACCTGCCTGCCCTTTGGGTATTCGTCGATAACACTTAAATCAAGGTCGCCGTAAATAATAAGCCCGAGTGTTCTCGGTATCGGCGTTGCGGACATAACAAGCGTGTGCGGTTTGTTGCCCTTTGAAGATAGGGCATAGCGTTGGGCTACACCGAATCTATGCTGTTCATCGGTAATCACAAGACCTAAGTTATTAAACACGGTATCTTCGGTAATAATAGCGTGGGTGCCGATTACTATGTCAAATTCTTTACTGATTATTTTTTCTTTTATTTCGGCTTTTTGCTTTTTTGTTGTTGAGCCTGTAAGCAGGCATACATTTATTCCCGTGCCGTAAAGCATAGAAGATACTGTATGATAATGCTGAGTGGCTAAAACCTCCGTAGGAGCCATCAATGCCGACTGTAAGCCGTTTCTTGCCGTAATATACATAAGAGCGGTGGCAACGGCGGTTTTTCCGCTTCCGACATCTCCCTCAATAAGTCTGTTCATAGCGTATCCCGACTTCATATCAAACACGCACTCGTTTATTGCTCTTGTTTGAGCGTGTGTTAAATCAAAGGGCAAAAGCGATAAAAACTCATCCGTATAATCTAATGAAATAACACAGTCGGTTTTAATTTTTCTCTTTCCTTTTAGTAGCATAAGTCCCGTTTGAAGAACAAATAATTCTTCGAAAACAAGCCGTTTCTTTGCTGTTTCAAGCGCCTCGCTTGAATAGGGGAAATGTATATTTTTAAGTGCAAACTTCAAGTCGCAAAGACCGTAGTTTTCTATAATGCTTTGAGGTAAGGTTTCGGGTATTTCGCATAAAAGTGCATTAAGCATAAGCTTTTCTATCGTAGCAGAGGAAACGGCAAACGAGGCAGGGTAAACGGGTCTGATACCGCCGTTTTCTATTTCTCTTATTTCGGGGGAAGACATTTGAGGCTTATAAGCGGTGCCCGTTATTTTGCCGAAAAACAGGTATGTACTGCCCTCGTTTAACTTGTTTGCAAGATATTTATTATTAAAAATCGTAACCGTCATAGCCGAGCTTCCGTCAAACACATTAAAACGGAAAATTGTCATATTTTTCCGAATATACTGTTCGGTAATCGGCGAGATTATTCTTGCTTTAATACATATCTTTTCTTCAAAAGAACATTCGTCAATTCTTTTAATATCGGAAAAATTTTCATAGCATCTCGGATAATATCGCAAAAGGGCACCGACAGTATCGATGCCCAAATTATTAAGTGTTTTGGCTCTTTTTTCGCCAACGCCTTTAAGAAATCTAATCTCACTCGAAAGATTTATCATAAAAATCACCATTTCTTCTAAGACACAAAATGTGATAAAAAATCACTGAAACGGTGATTTTTATATCGCATCTGTTTCGGGTGGCCTCGAAAGAGGCGAGAAACAAGCGTCTTTATATTTAGCGTGATTTTTCACGCTAATCACTCTACCGAAATGATATAGTAATATATAGGTTGATTACCCTTAATAAATGTAACCTCCACCTTTGAGGAGAACTTTTCGTTAATAAGCTCTTCAAGCTCATTAGCTTGGCTGTCGGTTACATCTTCGCCGTAAATTACGGTTACAAATTCGCTTTGCTTTTTAACCATTTTGCTTACAAGTCTTAAAGCGGACTTTTGAATATCGGTATCAACAAAGGCGATTTTGCCCTCTATCATATTAAGAAGTTCACCTTTTTTAATCTTGTGGCCGTCAAAGTCGGAGTCCCGTGCGGCAAAAGTGATTTGACCGGTAGCTATTTTTTCAGCCGCTTTTTGCATAGCAATAGCGTTGGTGCTTACATCACTTTCGCTATCAAAAGCAAGACAAGCGGAAATTCCCTGAGGAACGGTCCTTGTATGGATAACCACAACTTTTCTTGTGCTTAAAGAAATAGTTTGTTCAGCCGCCATAATAATATTCTTGTTGTTAGGAAGAACGAAAACGGTTTCGGCGGGAGTTGACTCAATAGCACGCAAAATATCATCGGTGCTCGGATTCATTGTTTGTCCGCCGCTTACCACCATATCAACGCCTAAATCGTTAAACAAAGAGCAAATTCCGTCACCTGCGGCAACCGATACAAAACCGTAAGGCTTTGTAATCTCAACCGGCTTAATTTCTTCCTTTAAGTCGGCGGTTTTGGCAGGACGCTTTTTTGCCTGTTCTGCATCGTGTTTAGCGCGTTCGTGTTGGTCGCGCATATTTTCGATTTTCAAATGAACAAGACTGCCGAAGGTAAGCGCATTTTCAATAGCATTACCCGGATGGTCGGTATGAACATGAACCTTAATTATTTCTTCATCGTCAACTACAACAACGCAGTCGCCGATAGATTCAAGATATGCACGAAGCTCACTTGGTTGCTTGTCAACCGAGCTATCTCTGTTTACGATAAATTCGGTGCAATAAGAGAAGGTGATTTCGGCATCAAATTCTCCTGCGGCATTTCTGTTTTCTGAAACCTCCGAGGGTTGTTCGTCTGCGGTATTTGAGGGAATAATTATACCCTTTTCAAAAACGGACATCATACCCTCGAAAATAAGAACCAAGCCTTGACCGCCGGCATCAACAACACCGGCTTTTTTAAGCTGCGGTAACAGTTCGGGGGTTTGAGCCAAAGCTTCCTTTGCACCCTCAATAGCATCCGAAAAAACTTTAAGCGCATCATTACCGTTTTCAAAGCTTTCCTTAGCTTTTTCACTTGCAACACGGGCAACCGTAAGAATAGTGCCCTCGGTAGGCTTCATAACCGATTTGTATGCCGCCTCGACACCGAAAGCCAATGCGTCGGTAATGCCCTTTGCGGTTACGGTTTCTTCGGTAATTCCCTTTGCAAACCCTCTGAAAATAATAGAGGTAATAACGCCGGAGTTACCGCGGGCACCACGCAAAAGAGCGGATGCGTTAGTTGCGGCAATCTTTGCGGCGGTTTCGCCATCGAGCTTTGAAAGCTCTCTTACGGAATTGCTTAAAGTCATTGACATATTTGTACCGGTATCGCCGTCGGGAACGGGGAATACATTCAAATCGTCAACTCTTTTTTTGTTATTAGATAGGTTATTTGAAGCAGAAATAATTGCATCGCGTAAAAGGTTTCCGCTAAACAAAATGAAACACTCCTTTGAAAGTAAAAAGCAAAATTATTCTTTGATACCGTCAACCTTTACAAGAACACGGTTTACATCAATATCAGTTGTCTTTTTAACAATATACTTAACTTTTTCGGTAATGCTGCTTGCAATCGCACCGATATTCATACCGTAGGTTACCTCAATATGAATTTCAACATCAATTCGGTCAGCATTTCCCTTAACGGAAATACCCGTATCTTCGGATTTTCCGTTGGATAAAAAGCGTGATATTTTTTGACGGTTACTGCTCGGCACCATACCGACAACACCAAAGCAGGAAGTAACTTCGCTGCCGATAAGTTTGGTTAAATATGTTTCGGAAACGGTAATACGGCCAATCATATTTTCATAAGAAATCATAAAAAATCCTCCTTATATCACTTAAATTTATACTTTTCAATCGAAAAATAAATATCCGATTCAGTGGCTTCTACATCGGAAACAATATTGTCCTTGTAGAAGAAAAGACCTTTGCGGTAAGCAATAGGTATTTGAACAAGCTCGGTTAAAAGGACACCGGCGACATCGCTGATAGAATTTTTGCCTGAATAATATCCTTCTAAAACGGCGGGGATAGTAGAGGAAACCTCGGTAGCTTCTTCGGCTTTTTCCTCATCATGATTTTCGTTTTCGTCGGTATTTGCGGTAGGTGAGGCCACACCAAAGGACATAGCACCGCCCGGTAATACCAACGGGGACATATCAAAATTAGGAAGAATGGAAACCTCGCCCAAATAAAGCTCAAACGAGCCGGAGGACAAGGACGCCACATATTCACTATACTTCTTTTCGACAACCTTAACATCAATACCCGCCGTTTTGAGTTGAGAGGCAATTTGGTTAGCCACTAAAACTCTTGAACGGTTTTCGCTGTTGACTAAAAGGCTGAAAGTACGGTGCTTTCCGGAAGCATCCGAGTAATATCCGTTGCTATCTTTACCATTATAACCTATTTTTTTCAAATTCTCAACAGTTATTTCAATATCCGCATCTTTTTTAATAGACTGAATGGCTTCAACGCTTTTAAGCTTGGGGTTAAAGTAACCCGTGGCGGGTACGGCATTATTGTAAAGAGTATCGTTGCAAATAGTGTTTCGGTCAATAGCCGAAGAAATCGCATATCTCAAATTTTTGCTTGAAAGACCGCCAACCGATGAATTAACACCGATAAATATCAGGTTGTTAAGATTTACTTCGGCTCTTTTTCCGCTCATTCTTGCAATCTTGCCGTCCGATAAGTCGTTATAATAAAGCTCGGCGGCACCAATCTCAACATAATGAGATAAAGAGTCCTCGTCGGGAGCGTTTATAAGGGATATTTTTGAAATAGCCCCTTTTTCTCCGAAAAACGACTTATTTAATATAAGCTCGGTTTTTTCGTCATTTACGGTATATCTTCCGCAACCGATAGGGGGAATTAAAACACCGTCCGAGTTTGAAATTGTGTCGCTTCCCGATTTTATTATGGGAAAGTCAATAAGATTTTCGAAAAACGGGTCTATTCTTGAAAGATTAAAGGATAAGGTCTTTGAATCCTTTACACTAACCGAGATTACTTCGTATAGGTGTGAAGCATATATACCCCCGCTGTTTTTTGCAAGAGAGTAAGAATATGCAACATCATTTGCCGAAACGGGTGTACCGTCCGAAAAAACCGCATCCTTAATTGTTACATCACAGGTTTTGCCGTTCATAGCAACATTACTTGCAAGTCGAAGCACGGGATTAAATGAATTATCGGTCTTTACAAGCGGTTCGAAAATAAGCTTGCATATATTTTTATTATTCTCGGTTTTCGCCGTGTAGGGATTAAATGTATCGGTTTTATTATAAAGAAGATTTACCGTAACCTTATTATCGTTAAGCTTTGTATCGCTGTTTGATTTTTGAAGGTTTGAACCGTTATTGCCCTTTTTACAGCTCGCCAAAGATACTGTCATTATTATCGTCAGAAAAACAGCTAATAATCTTTTTGTCATAATCGACTCCTAAATAAATTAAACGCAAAAGCTTTGACAAGCACAGGTTTTGCCGGTATTGTCATCAATTTCAAAAACACAACCCGAAATAATACAAGGTGTGTCGGCAAACTCGAATTTGTGCATATCGTTGTCTTTAAGCCGTGCAATAATTATCTCCTTTTTAACACCCAAAACAGAATCCTTAGGTCCGGTCATTCCTATGTCGGTAATGTATCCCGTGCCGTTGTTAAGTATTTGAATATCGGAGGTTTGAATATGCGTGTGTGTTCCGAAAACAGCAGATACTTTTCCGTCAAGATAAAAGCCCAAAGCCCGTTTTTCACTCGTTGCCTCGGCGTGAAAATCGACAATAACGGCATTAGCGCCGTCAAGCCTTGCCCTTTCTATCAATTCGTCGGCAACCTTAAACGGATTTTCCGCCTTATAACCTTCGAGATATACTTGACCTAATAGATTTATTACGGCGAGGGAGCGTTTGCCCATATCCAATAAAGCATAACCGCTTCCGTAGTCGCAAGGAATATTATGCGGCCGTATGGCAAAAGGGTTTTCGTCAAGAAATGTATGAAAATTTCTATGGCGCAATGAATGGTTGCCTCCGGTTATTATGTCCGCACCTGCCGAAAACAAAGCCTCGGCGGTTTCGACGGTGGTACCGTTTCCGATAGCCGAATTTTCGCCGTTTATTATTACGGCATTGCAAGAATATTCTTTTTTCAATTTCGGTACAATCTTAATTGCATAATCGGTTCCGGCGGTCGAACAAACATCACCGATACATAAAACTCGCATATAATAAATCCTTTAATGTGTATATATAGTAAATATAAGATAACATATTTATACTACAAATTCAATCGCATTTTCAATTAAAACCGAAAAAATTCAAAAAATAGAAAGTGAGCAAAAACGAGAAAACAAGAGAAAATCGAAGAAAACAAGAGATTTCGGTTTACAGTTTAATTTTTTGAAAAAATATTGTTGACATAAGTTAGTTACTGTGTTATCATAACAAAGCTGATTATTTTAGATTAGAATTTTTGGAGGTTTTGATTATGTCAACATTTATGGCAAAACCTGCCGAAGTTCAGCGTAAATGGTATATAGTAGATGCTGCAGATAAGCCACTTGGCAGAACTGCTGTTAAGGTTGCCGATTTACTTCGCGGTAAGGGCAAACCCGAATTTACTCCACATGTTGATTGCGGCGACAATGTTGTTGTTATCAACGCTGATAAGGCAGTGCTTACAGGAAAGAAATTAGAAAACAAGTATTATCGTCGTCATACAGGTTACATCGGCGGTCTTAAAGAGGTTAAATATTCAACTCTTATGAAGACTCGTCCTGAGCTTGCTATGGAACTCGCTGTTAAGGGAATGGTACCTGATACTACTATCGGTAGAAAGGCTCTTACAAGACTTCATGTATATGCCGGCGAAAACTATGCTCAGGTTGCTCAAAAGCCTGAAAAGATAGATTAAGAAGGGAGACAGAAATAATGTTTGAAGGAAAGCCATATTTTTACGGCACCGGCAGAAGAAAAAGTTCTGTTGCCCGTGTTCGCGTTTATAACGGTACAGGAAATGTAACAATTAACGGTAGAGATATAGATGACTATTTCGGTCTTGAAACTCTTAAAGTTATTGTTCGCCAACCGCTTACCTTGACCGAAACTGCTGATAAGTTTGATATTGTATGCACCGTTACCGGCGGTGGCGTTACAGGTCAGGCAGGTGCAATCCGTCACGGTATTTCCCGTGCTCTTTTACAGTTCAACGAAGAACTTCGTCCTGAGCTTAAAAAAGCCGGCTTCTTAACGAGAGACCCTCGTATGAAGGAAAGAAAGAAATACGGTCTCAAAGGCGCTCGTCGTGCACCGCAGTTCTCAAAGAGATAATTTATTGTCTTACAAAAAATCCCGATTCCGTGAGGAGTCGGGATTATTTATGATATGTAGAGCCTTCGTTTATTTTGAAAGCACGGTATATTTGTTCAAGCAAAAGAATTCTGAATAATTGATGCGGAAAGGTCATTTTTGAAAGAGAAAGTCTAAGGTCGGCTTTCTCTTTTATTTTATTTGAAAGACCATAAGAGCTACCGATAATAAAGCAAAGATTTTTGCCGATATTTGAAAGCGAAGAAATTTTTTCGGCAAATTCCTCGCTCGAAATTATTTTGCCCTCAACACAAAGAGCCGTTACGAAAAAGTCTTTCGGTATTTGCTTTGCTATCATTTCGCTTTCGGTATTCAATGCGCCGTCTATTTGAGATTTTGAAGGATTATCAGGCAGCGAAACGGGGGAAAGCTCGACTATTTCAAGTGAGGCATAACGGGATAATCTTTTTTGATATTCGCTTGAAGCCAAACGGAGATAGTCCTCTTTAAGTTTGCCGAGCGAAACAATTTTTATCTTAATCAAAAGGACATCACCTCGTTGTTATCGGGCTTTGCAACCGAGAGTAAATAGTCAATATTCTCTTTTGCACCAATCTCAAAAAGAGCATTTTCGGCGGTAGATTTTGCAATCATAGGGTTATTGTTCTTTTGGCTTAAATGTCCCAAAATAATTCGATTTGTGCCGTGGCTTAAAAGAGTCGGCAAAAAATCGGCACAAGCCGAGTTGGAAAGATGACCTAAATCGGAGAGAATTCTCATTTTAAGCTGTGGCGGATAGGGACCGTTTTTGAGCATTGTAACATCGTGGTTAGACTCTATCAGCACAATATTTGAGCCTAAAACGGATTTTTTCGCATCATCTGTCAAAACACCCGTATCGGTACAAATACTTGCGACACTGCCGTTTGGCAAAGTGATAGAATATCCGCTTGAACCCAAACAATCGTGGCTTGTAGCAAAACGCCTGATGCTTATGTCAAACAGGTTAATATCGCACTTATCCGCTTCAATAACATCGACATTTATAGGTATGTAATTATTATCGGCAAGTGTGTTAAGGGTTTGCTTTGAGGCAATAAGCGGAACATTGTTGTTTTTCAGAAAGGTTTTAAGTCCTGCAATATGGTCGGAATGTTCGTGGGTAATAGCAACGGCTTTAATGTCGCAAAGCTTTCCGCCTATTTTTTCCAGCGCCGATAAAAACGACTTATAAGAACAACCGATGTCAACTAAAATACCGCCCGTTGTTCCCGAAATATATGTACAGTTAGCTTTTGAGCCACTGAAAAGCGGACAAATTCTTGACATACAAAACACATTCCTTTCATAAAATTTAAGTGTGGCAATAAATACCACACTTAAAATCACGCATTTTTTACGATATTCAGTTCCGAGTGGTCGTCATATCGCTTGATGTCGGCACCAAGCTCCCTAAACTTTTCAACCAAATTTTCGTATCCACGGTCAATATGGTCGATATCTTCAACGGTAGTAGTGCCCTTTGCCATAAGTCCCGCAATAATCATAGCGGCACCGGCTCTAAGGTCAACCGCCCTGACGGGAGCGGCTTTAAGCCTCGGAACACCCGTAATAACGGCGGACTTGCCGTCAACCTGAATATCTGCACCCATAAGGGTTAATTGCTCAACATATCTGAAACGGTTATCCCAAACACCCTCGGTAACAATGCTTGTGCCCTCGGATATTGCAAGTAAGGTAGCAATTTGAGGTTGCATATCGGTAGGAAATCCCGGATGCGGCATAGTCTTAACATTACATTTTTTAGGACGGCCGGTCATTTTTATATTGACGGATTCGTCATATTCGGTAATGTCGGCACCCGTTTCGATTAGTTTTGCGATAATTGATTCAAGATGCTTAGGGGTAACATTTGTAATGGTAACATCCCCACCGGTTGCGGCGGCGGCAACTAAATAAGTTCCGGCTTCGATTTGGTCGGGAATAATGCTGTAACTCGCACCGTGAAGATGTCTTACGCCACGGATTTTAATAACACCCGTACCGGCACCCATAATATTAGCACCCATAGAGTTTAAGAAGTTCGCAAGGTCAACTATATGAGGCTCTCTTGCCGCATTTTCAATAACGGTAAGACCGTTTGCCTTAACAGCGGCTAACATAATGTTAATAGTAGCGCCTACCGAAACAACATCAAGATAAACGGAAGAGCCGACAAGCGAAGGGGCTTTTGCAAAAATCATACCGTTTTCGATAGTAACCTTAGCACCCAAAGCCTCGAAGCCTTTAATATGCTGGTCAATAGGTCTTACCCCGAAGTCGCAACCTCCCGGAGGTGCAACACGGGCTTTATTACATCTACCGAGCAACGCGCCCAAAAAATAACTCGAAGCACGCATACCCTCGGAAATTCTCTTTGTAACTACAAACGAATTTACGGTTGTAGGGTCGATTTCGACAGTTGATTTATCAATAACCCTTATCTTCGCACCTAAAAAATCAATAGCACGAAGCAGGGCGGAAACATCGGAAATTTCGGGTAAATTTTCAATAATGCAAGGTTCATCGGAAAGCAAAACGGCGGGAAGAATAGCAACAGCCGCATTTTTAGCACCGCCTATTCGCACGGTTCCTTTTAAGGGCTTTCCTCCGTTAATAACAAACTTTTCCAATGTATCACTTCCAATCTATTCGCCTTAATTAGTATTATATCCCAAAAGAAACTAAATAAAAATTAAATTAGTAGGGCAGAATTTTTGAGTTATCGGAATCACTGCTGTGTTTCTCTAAATTCTTAGTTCTGAAAAACTGTTTTAAGAAAACAAGAACAAAAATTCCGCTGACAAAGAAAAGCAAATAGGTAGAAAGCTCATTGTGCAGATAAGTATTCTTGTTAACAACCAAACTCACAAGCTGAGGTATCGAGAAGGCTTCGGAGAAAACAATCGAAAGCATACCGAAGAAGAAAAGTATTTTGTGGGAATTTTTAGTGGTAATAGTATTGGCGATTTTTGCAAAATACAAGAAGAAAACAGTAGTAGAAGCCGCCGCCAACACATAGAAAACATTTTCGGGTATAAGCGACATTCTTGATGTTTTAACATAAAAGACAAGTAAATTTGAAATAAAAAATACAAGAGGTGCTACATAACAAATCCGTTTAATATGGAACGAATAAATAGCCTTTGCGGCATAGAATAACAAGAAAACGGCGGTAGCAAAATCAACAAGAAGCAACCAAACTAACGAAAAAGAAGATTTGCCCGAAAGTATGCTTAAAGCAAAATAATAGGTTTTAAGCATAACTACCGCAAACAACAAGCCGGACGCCACGCCTAATGAAGGGCTTACCCTCGGTATTTTTAAGGGACAACGCTTTACGGTAAGGGTAAGGGCGGAAGCAATAATGATTAAAACAACAAAAACAATAGTGGAAAACTCGGCTTTATTCAGATAATCGGCACTGAAAAATCCGGTTTTACAGTCGGTATATTTAAGCACCTGAAACAATCTTATTATTACAGCGACAGGTGTAATTGCATACAGTATCATAAATAAATTTCTACACTTCATTTACAACCCTCTGAAAAAAATAAAAATATAGTATAAAAATACATTATATATTGTACTAAATCCATATCGAAAAGTCAATATAAAACCAAAAAATAAAAGGAAAAAATTATGAAAAAAACAATATGCTTTTTTATTCTCTTAATCCTTATTATGTCGGTATCTCCGCTTTTGATTATAAAGCCGACAAAACAAGACAATACGGCACAAAAAGCCTCAAAAAATTTAACGGAGGTTCGCTACGACAAGCAAGAAAACAACGGGTATTTTTATGATAAGTTCACTGTAAAGCGGAAAAACGGCAAGGTGGTGGAATTAAGTCGAGAAGATTATATTTTCGGTTGTGTTGCCGCCGAAATGCCTATTTCTTATGAGAAAGAAGCCTTAAAGGCACAGGCAGTTGCCGCTTATACCTTTGCGTGTTACAAAAAAATGAATTCAAATAAGGATTACGATATTACGGATGACTATACAATAGACCAAAGCTATCTTGATTATGATGAGCTTAAAGAAAAATGGGGCAGCGGATACGAGCAAAACAAAAATAAGCTTGACGAGGTAATTAAAGAAACAGACGAAAAGCTTTTAGAATACGGCAACAAGCCGATTTTAGCGGTGTATCACGCCGTTTCAAGCGGTAAAACATATTCCGCAAAAGAGGTATGGGGAAGCGAAATAGAATACTTAAAATCGGTTGACAGTTCATACGATAAATTAAGTCCTAAATACATAAGCACGGTATCTGTAAAGCAAGAGGATTTTGCAGAGAAAATAAAGAAAGAAACAGACTTGGATTACAAAGAAACCAAGTCTGTAAAAAAGATAAATAAAACAAAAAACGGCAGAGTGGAAAGTGTCGAGGTAGGTCAGGTAAATATAGAATCCTCAACACTTCAAAAGCTCTTTTCACTGCGTTCCTGCACCTTTGATTTGGAATATAAGGACAACACATATTTATTTACCGTTTTCGGTTATGGCCACGGTGTAGGATTAAGCCAAAACGGTGCCGAAAGTATGGCTGAAAACGGAAGTAGCTATGAAGAAATTCTAAACCATTATTATTCGGGCTGTAAGCTTTGCTCATTGCGGTAAGAAAGCTTTAAGAGTACAGGTGTAACAAGAGCGGCGAAAACAACGCAAATAACTATTGCGGGTAGTATGGCTTCGTCAATATATCCGGCAGTGATACCCTTTTGGGCAACCATTAAAGCTACCTCTCCGCGCGCCACCATTCCGACACCTATTTTAATTGAATCCGAACTCTTCATTCTGCAAACACGCGCCGCAAATCCGCAACCGATTACCTTTGACAAAACCGCACCTAATATAAGAAAAACCGTGAAAAGCAGTATTTTCATATTAAAGCTTGAAACATTTGTTTTAAGACCTATACTTGCAAAGAAAACGGGCGAAAAAATAAGATAAGAAGCGGCGGTAACCTTTTTTGCAACATATTGTCTTACATCGGTTAAATTGCAAAGAATAACACCCGCAAAATACGCACCCGTAATATCGGCAACACCGAAAAATCTCTCGGCGATAAAAGCCATCAAAAAGCAAAATGCAAGTGCCCAAACCGAAAGCCTTCTTGTATGCGAATGTTCAACCGTGATTTTCTTGAAAATACGATATACAATATAGCCCACAACAAGAGTAAATGCAAAAAACAAAAGAATTTTGCCGAGTACAAGCACGGGCTTTACGGATGTATCTCCGATACCCGTTAAAATGCTTAAAACCACAATTCCGATTATGTCGTCAATAATTGCGGCGGATAAAAGGGTGGTGCCGACCTTTGTTTTGAGCTTTCCCATTTCGTTTAATGTTTCAACCGTAATGCTTACGGAGGTTGCGGCAAAAACAACACCTACAAAAGCGGCTTTCATAAGGGAGAGGTAATTTATGCCTTTTGAGAAGAAAATAAGGTATATTCCTCCGCAAAACAAAATAGGTACAAAAACGCCCATAACGGCAATAAGACAGGCAATAAGTCCCGTATGCTTTAATTCTTCCAAATCGGTATCAATACCCGCTAAAAACATAAGCATTATTACACCGATTTCGGCAGTTTTAGTTAAAAAGTCGCTTTGGTCGAGAATACCGAAAACCGATGGTCCTAAAAGTATTCCCGCAATTAAGGCGCCTACAACTTGGGGCAAATGCACCTTTGCGGTCATAAGACCGAACAGCTTTGTGAATAAAAGTATAAGTGCTAACGAAAACAAAAAAGTATAACTCATTTTATAATCTTCTTTCGTTAAATTAGGGAACATCCTTTGATGCTCCCTAACAATTTATGAATGGAATAATTTTTTAGTTTGATATTTAGGCTCGCAAGTCATATTTACGCCTAATTTTCTGAATGTTTGTTCATCAATACGGGCTAAAATTACTGTTGAATGGGCTTCAAGACCTTTAAGCTTTTCAACCTGCGCAAGTGCTTTTTTTGCAATATCGCTCGTAGCGGCACATATAGAAAGTGCTATCAAAACCTCGTCAACATGAAGTCTCGGATTGTGATTTCCGAGTGTTTGGGTTTTTAACTTTTGAATAGGCTCGATTATGGTAGGCGACAGCAAATCAATATTGTCGGGAATACCCGCTAACTCTTTTAGGGCATTAAGTATCATTGAAGAAGACGCACCGAGTAATGATGAAGTTTTTCCCGTTACGATTTTTCCGTTTGGAAGTTCAATGGATGTAGCGGGGCCGTCGGTAAGCTGAGCCTTATTAAGAGCGGCGGAAACTACGGGTCTGTCATCGGTTGTGAGCTTTAATTGGTTCATAAGAAGCTCAATCTTCGTAACCTCCGATTCTTCACCTAAGCCTTGTCTTACATTTGCAAGCGCGTTGTAGTATCTTCTTATGATTTCCTGATTTGCGGCATCTCTGCAAGCGTCATCATCGCAAATCGCAAAACCCGCCATATTAACACCCATATCGGTAGGGCTTTTATACGGCGACTCCCCTAAAATGCGTTCAAGCATAGCGTTGAGAACCGGGAATATTTCAATATCTCTATTGTAGTTTACGGTTGTTTTTCCGTAAGCTTCAAGATGGAACGGGTCTATCATATTGACATCGTTAAGATCGGCTGTTGCAGCCTCGTAAGCAATATTTACGGGGTGCTTTAACGGAATACTCCAAATCGGGAATGTTTCAAATTTTGCATAACCGGCTTTGATTCCGTGCTTATGCTCGTGGTAAAGCTGAGAAAGACAAGTAGCCATTTTACCGCTTCCGGGACCGGGCGCCGTAATTACAACTAATTTTCTTTCGGTTTCTATATAATCGTTTTTACCGAAGCCTTCATCACTTACAATAAGGGGAATATTGCTCGGATATTCGGCAATAGGATAATGTCTGTATGTTTTAATGCCTAAGGTTTTAAGCCTGTTTTCAAAGGCAACGGCAGAGGGTTGTCCCGTAAACCTTGTAATAACAACACTGCCCACATAAAGACCGATTCCTCTGAAAGCGTCTATTAGTCTGAGGGTATCAAGGTCATAGGTAATTCCGAGATCGCCGCGGCGCTTATTCTTTTCAATCGCATCCGCATTTATTACGATTACTATTTCGGCATCGTCTTTAAGTTCAAGCAACATTCTGACCTTTGAGTCGGGATGAAAGCCGGGAAGAACACGGGACGCGTGAAAATCGTCAAAAAGCTTTCCGCCGAATTCAACATACAGCTTATCGCCGAACATCGAAATACGGTCGCGAATATTTTGCGATTGCAATCTTATGTATTCGTCATTATCAAATCCTATTTTTGTCATATTATACCCCTCATTTCTACAAAAAAATATTATATCAAATCGTTTTGTTATTTTCAAGCATTTTTAATATATTTTTTATAGGAAAATATTAACCGTTATCCGATATTTTCTTACAAATCGAATATCTAAAAACCGCCGAGAAAATTCGGCGGTAAATTTAAGGCTTGATTAACTCTTTTCTTCGGTTTTTTCGCTTATTATATATCGGGGCCTTTGTTTTACTTCCATATAAATTTTTCCGATATAAGTTCCTAAAACTCCTAAACAAACAAGTTGAATTCCGCCTAAGAAGCAAACGATACAGGTGGTACTTGCCCAACCGGCTATCGTCTTGCCTAAAAAGTGGGAAACCACAGCCCAAATCGCACCTATAAAGCTGATTATCGAAACAAAAACACCGATAGAGGTAATAAGCTTTAAGGGCTTTACACTGAAACTTGTAATTCCCTCAAAGGCAAGTGAAAGCATTTTTGATAAAGGATAGTGGCTTTTACCCGCTATTCTTTCAGAGCGGTTGTAATAAACGCAGGTGCTTTTGAATCCGATAAGGGGGAAGATACCTCGCAAAAAGAGGTTGACCTCCTTAAATTCGCCCAAAGCCTCTAAAACCTTTGAGGACACAAGCCGATAGTCCGCATGATTATAAACAACATCGGCACCTAAATATTTTAAGAGCTTATAGAAAAACTGTGCGGTTGACCTCTTGAAAAATGTATCGGTTTCACGGCTTTTTCTGACACCGTAAACTACATCGGCACCGTTTAGGTATTCGTCAACCATTTTTTCCATAGC
The DNA here is from genome assembly GCA_002315685.1 of Ruminococcaceae bacterium UBA1741. Taxonomy (GTDB): domain Bacteria; phylum Bacillota; class Clostridia; order Oscillospirales; family Acutalibacteraceae; genus UBA737. The sequence continues at coordinate 34,042 of DCHX01000013.1, read as the reverse complement.
GGAAATATCGTCTTGACCGTCGCAGTCGATAGAAATTGTAATATCGCATTTGTCCTTTGCTTCCGTAAGTCCAGCAAGAAGTGTGCTTTGATGACCTCGGTTGCGACTTTGGGAAATGCCCGTAAAATGTTCGTTTTGTTTGGACAAATTTAAGATTATTTCCCAAGTTTTATCCTTACTGCCGTCATTAACAAAAAGAATTTTACTTTTGCTTGAAATTTTATTCTTGCTTATCAAATCGTTCAGCTCGTCAAGAAACAGCTTTGAGGTAATAGGCAAAACTTCTTCTTCGTTATAGCAGGGAACAACTATATATAGTATAGGAGATAACATATATAACAACTCCTTTTATTATATTAACCTAATGTATAATAACATATTTAATATTCCTTTTCAACAGGTGTTTTTTTATGAAAATTACAAGCATTGTAAAAAATAAATAATTTTTTTTAACATTTTACTTGACAAATTATATATTATCGCTTATAATGAGTACAGAAACAAGGAAAGGGGTGGAGCGAATGCAAGAAGTTCCGCCGGAATTTTATCAAAAATAACTTTAAGGGGTGAGTCCGAAAATTACCTAAACTTTTGATAACTTATAAAATTTATTATTGACGGTGAGTCCGATGTACAGATAAATTTATTTAATATATTTCGGTGAGGTTGGTTTTTCCCGACCTCACTTTTTTGTTGTTTTTTTTATAAAACTACTTGACAATGAATGATAATGGTACTATAATATTGCATAAATATTCAAAAAAGAGGTAATTTTATGAAGAAAGAATGCATAAAAAAGGTTGTTCTTGCATATTCGGGCGGACTTGACACTTCTATTATTATTCCGTGGCTTAAAGAAAACTATAATAACTGCGAAGTTATAGCCGTATCGGGTAATGTAGGTCAGGCAGACGAGCTTGAAGGACTTGAAGAAAAAGCGATTAAAACAGGTGCTTCAAAGCTTTATGTTCTCGATTTAACCGACGAATATGTTGACGATTATATTATCCCCACAATGAAAGCGGGTGCGGTGTATGAGGATTATCTTTTAGGTACTTCACACGCTCGTCCCTGTATCGCTAAGGGGCTTGTGGAAATTGCTATTAAGGAAAATGCCGATGCTATTTGCCACGGTTGTACGGGTAAGGGTAACGACCAAGTAAGATTTGAACTTGCCGTTAAGCATTTTGCTCCTAATATGCCTATTATCGCTCCGTGGAGAGAATGGGATATTAAGTCAAGAGATGAAGAAATAGATTATGCCGAGGCTCATAATATACCTCTTAAAATAAACCGTGAAACCAACTATTCAAAGGATAAGAATTTGTGGCATTTATCTCACGAAGGTCTTGACCTTGAAGATACGGGAAATGAACCTCTTTACGAAAAAGAGGGATTTCTTGAAATGGGCGTTTCTCCCATTACCGCACCCGATAAGCCTACCTATGTAGAACTTGAATTCGATAAGGGTGTTCCGGTAGCAATAGACGGCAAAAAAATGTCCGCAAAGGAAATTATATTAAAGCTTAACGAGCTTGGCGGTGCTAACGGTATCGGAATTATTGATATTGTTGAAAACAGACTTGTGGGAATGAAATGCAGGGGTGTTTACGAAACTCCGGGCGGTACTATTCTTTATAAGGCACACGAGGCTCTTGAAAGCGTTTGTCTTGATAAGCTTACAATGCACGAAAAGCAAAAGCTTTCGATTACTTTTGCCGAGCTTGTTTATAACGGTCAGTGGTTTACTCCTTTAAGAGAGGCTATTTCCGCTTTTGTTGACAAAACGCAGGAAACCGTTACGGGTAAGGTTAAATTAAAGCTTTATAAGGGCAATATAATCAAGGCGGGAATTTGGAGTGATTATTCACTTTACAGCGAGGAAATCGCAACCTTCGGCGAAAGCGATTACGACCAAAAGGACTCTGCCGGATTTATAAATCTTTACGGCTTGCCGATTAAGGTTAAAGCACTTGTTGACAATCAAAACAAAAACAAGTAAAATAGTATTATCAAAGCCGTTCTGTTTATGGCAGAACGGCTGAATTTATAAAGGAAGATTTTAATTATGGCAAAAATGTGGGAAGGTGTAACAAACGGTATAACCGATAGTCTTGCTGACGATTTTAATTCGTCAATAAGATTTGACAGCCGTATGTATAAGCAGGATATTTCGGGCAGTATGGCACACGCCGAAATGCTCGGAAACAAGGGTATTATTCCAAAGGACGAGGCCGACAAAATTATTGCGGGACTCGGCGAGATACTTGCGGATATTGAGAGCGGAAAGCTTAAAATAGATATGTCTTGCGAGGATATACATATGTTTGTTGAAGCCGAGCTTACAAACCGTCTCGGAAACATCGGCAAAAAGCTTCACACCGCAAGAAGCAGAAATGACCAAGTAGCACTTGATTTAAGACTTATTTTGCGTGATGATATTGACGAAATTACGGCTCTTGTTAAGAATTTAATAGGCGCAATTTGCGATAAAGCAGAGGAAAATAAGGCACAAATTATGCCCGGATACACCCACCTTCAAAGAGCACAACCCGTAACCTTCGGTCATCAGATTATGGCTTATGCTATGATGCTTTTGCGCGACCTTGATAGGCTGAATGACACAAGAAAAAGACTTAATTTTTCGCCTATCGGCTCTTGTGCGTTGGCCGGTACAACCTACGATACCGATAGGTTTTTCGAAGCCGAAAAATTGGGCTTTACCGCACCCTGTCTAAACTCTATTGACGGTGTTTCCGACCGTGATTTTTGCGTTGAGCTTATATATGATATTTCAATGATAATGATGCACCTTTCCCGATTTTCCGAGGAGATAATCTTGTGGTCAAGCTGGGAGTTTAAGTTTATTAAGCTTTCGGATTCCTATACCACGGGTTCTTCGATTATGCCCCAAAAGAAAAATCCCGATATGGCTGAGCTTGTAAGAGGAAAAACGGGCAGAGTTTACGGCGATTTGATGGGAATTCTCACAACTCTTAAAGGAATCCCTCTTGCCTACAATAAGGATATGCAGGAGGACAAAGAGGGTGTTTTTGATGCGGTTGATACCGTTAAAATGTGTCTAAAAGTATTTTGCGGTATGATAAGTACGCTTGAAACTATCCCCGAAAATATGAAAAAAGCCGCACAAAAGGGCTTTATCAATGCTACCGATTTGGCTGATTACCTTGTTAAAAAAGGGGAGCCGTTCAGAAGTGCTTATAAAATTTCGGGCAAAATTGTTGCCGACTGTATCGAAAACGGCTTTGTGCTTGAAGATTACCCGATAGAAAAATACAGGTCCTTATCGGATTTGTTTGATGAGGATGTTTATACGGCGGTTAATCTTGATGAGTGCCTTAATAAACGAATCAGCTTCGGCGGTACTTGTGTAAAATCTGTCGAGGCGCAAATTAAGGCGGTTAGAGAAAGCCTTTAATTAACATTTTTCAAATTTGTATTTTAAGAGAATTCCGATTCGGAGTTCTCTTTTTCGTTTTTTATATAATATTTATATATATTATTATACAGTAAATTATAAATTCTTGACTTTATGTCGGTATCGTGGTAATATTATACTCGTATAGTTGTAATTATTTATTGCGATTTGCTACATAAAGGGGTTTTAGGATGTTTAACAAAAAGTTTGAGCCATTTGAGAATCATATTTGGCTTGCTACTCCTACTCAGCATAGTGAGATGTTGGAATTTATCCAAAAGGCCTATGACGATAACTGGCTCACTACCGCCGGCGAAAATATAAATGAGCTTGAAAAAACAGCCGCCGAAAAAGCCGGTGTTAAATATGCGGTCGGTCTTTGCAACTGTACCTCGGCTTTGCACCTTTGTATGAAGCTTGCCGGGGAAAAGCTATACGGAACGCCGGTTATCAGTCACGGTGCGCTTGAAGGCAAGAGGGTTTTTTGCTCTGATATGACCTTTGATGCAACGCTGAATCCCGTGGTTTATGAAGGCGGTATTCCGGTGTTTATCGACACCGATGAAAATTCTTGGAATATGGACCCGGTAGCACTTGAAAAGGCGTTTGAGATTTACCCCGATGTAAAACTCGTAGTTAGTGCCGAGCTTTACGGCTTTCCGGGAAGAATGGACGAAATTAAAGCTATCTGCGAAAAGCACGGAGCTTTGCTTGTTGAAGACGCAGCAGAAGCAATGGGCGCAACTATTGGCGGAAAACAGTGTGGTTCTTTTGGAGATTATTCGGCTATAAGCTATAACGGTAATAAGATTATTACAGGTTCTTCCGGCGGGTGCTTCTTGACGAATAACATTGAAGACGCAAATCAGGTTCGTAAGTGGAGTACGCAGTCAAGAGAAAACGCTCCGTGGTATCAGCATGAACAGGTCGGCTACAACTACCGTATGTCGAATATTATTGCCGGTGCGGTTAGAGGTCAATATCCGTATCTTGAAGAGCATATCGCTCAAAAGAAAGCTGTTTATGAGAGATATAAAGAGGGACTAAAAGGTTTGCCCGTTAAGATGAATCCAATCACGGAAGGCACCGAGCCTAACTATTGGCTTTCGGCTCTTATCGTTGATAAGGATGCAATGTGTAAGCAGGTTAGGGACGACTCAAAGGCACTTTACATAGCAGAACACGGTAAGTCCTGCCCTACCGAAATACTTGAAGCCATCGCTTCAATAAACGCCGAAGGCAGACCGATTTGGAAGCCGATGCACATGCAGCCGATGTATCGTATGCATGAATGTGTAGGCAGAAATGGTAGTTTGAGGTGTAGGACGAATGCGTATATCGCCGGAGGAGTTACCGATGTCGGAGCAGATATCTTCGATAGAGGCTGTTGCCTCCCGAGTGATAACAAAATGACAAAAGAACAGCAAGACAGGATAATTGAGGTTATTAGGGGTTGCTTTGAATAATTCGTTTACATAAGGAGTTTCCGATGGAGTGGTACTGGATTGTTGCAATCGCCATAGGTGCAGTTGCATTATTGCTTGTTTTATCATCACTGCTTTATAAACAGTTTTTTAAGAGATTTTACGATATTGTTCTTTCCGGGTTAGCATTAATAATCCTTTCTCCGATACTTTTGATTTTGACGATTGTCGGTGCAATAGCAATGCGTGGAAATCCGTTCTTTGTCCAACCCCGTCCCGGAAAAATAGATCCAAAGACGGGAAAGGAACGTATATTTAGCCTTGTGAAGTTTAGAACAATGGATAACCGTAAGGATGCAGAAGGCAATTTTCTGCCTGATGAGATTAGACTTAACAGATATGGTAGATTCATTCGGAGCACAAGTCTTGATGAATTACCCGAATTGTTTTCGATTATCATTGGAGATATGTCGATAATAGGACCTAGGCCGCTTTTGGTCCAGTATTTGCCGATGTATAATGAAGAACAGCACCACCGTCATGATATACACCCTGGTCTTACCGGATATGCTCAAGCTCACGGAAGAAACACACTTTCGTGGGAAGATAAGTTCGCCATGGATGTGTGGTACACGAGAAATATAACCTTTATCGGCGATGTGAAAATTCTCATCGACACGGTAAAAACAGTTCTTTTGCACGAAGGCATTTCGTCTGAAACCGCCGCTACAATGGAAGAATTTATGGGTAGTGAAGAGGTTACTAATTAAATTAGGAGAGCATATGAAATTATTGTTTACAAGTGTTGGGCGTAGAGTTGAACTAATGCAGGCATTTAGAAATGCAGCCAATAAAATTGGTTGCCCTTTATCTATTATCGGAGCCGATATTACGGATACTGCTCCCGCATTTCAGTTTTGTGATAAAACTATTATCGTGCCCAAAATCAAAGATGACAACTATATTCCGTTTTTGGTTGATTACTGCAAGAACGATGATGTAGAAGCATTGATTCCAACCATAGATACTGATTTGCTAATACTATCACAGAACAAAGAGAAGTTTGGGAAGACAAAGGTTGTTATCAGCAATACCGACAAGGTAGCACTTTGTAGAGATAAAAGATTCACTGCTGAATACTTCAACTCAGTTGGACTGAAAAGTCCGTATCCTATTGACGACTATACTAAGTATTCTGACGGATACCCCGCTTTCATTAAGCCGAAGGACGGAAGTTCAAGCATTTTTGCATACAAGGTGAACGGTGAATCGGAGCTGAAAGAGTTTGCCTCAAGAGTTCCGGACTATATTATTCAGCCGTTTATTGACGGAACGGAGTACACGGTCGACATTTTCTGCGACTTTGATGGCAATCCGATTTTCATCACCCCCCGTATTCGTCTTGCAGTTCGTGCAGGTGAAGTGCTTAAGACAAAAATCGATCAGGATGAGGCGATTATCAACGAGATGAAAGCTCTTGTCCGTGATTATAAGCCTTGCGGTCAGATTACGGTTCAGCTTATCAAGCAAAAGTCGACAGGTGATAACTACTACATAGAAATCAATCCTCGCTTCGGCGGAGGCTCTCCACTCTCGATAAAGGCAGGTGCCGATAGCGCAGAGATGCTGATTCGTCTGTTAAGAGACGAGAAAATCGGCTATCAGGACAAGGCAGCCGAAAACGGGGCGATTTACAGTCGCTTTGACCAGAGTGTGAGAGTAAACTGATGATAGAGATTGATAAAATCCTTGATGTTGAGCAGCATCTTGACGGAATCGAAGCGGTCATATTTGATTTGGACGACACTCTTTATTCCGAGAGGGATTATGTAAAAAGCGGTTATCATGTGATTGCTGATGCTTTTGCCGAGATACCGACGATATTTGACGAATTGTGGGAAGAATTTAAAAGAAACGAACCGGCGATCGATGTTGTTTTTGAAAGGCATAATATCTTGTCCCGTAAAGACGAGGCGCTTAGAATATACCGCTACCAAAAGCCAAATATATCACTTTATCCAGGAGTTAGGGAGATGCTGGATAGAATCGCTCGAACAAAGAAACTTGGTATCATTACCGATGGCAGACCTGAAGGCCAGCATGCAAAACTCGAAGCACTTGGACTGACGGATATTCCGTGCATCATTACCGACGAGCTTGGAGGAGTTCAGTTCAGAAAACCATGTGAAAAAGCATTTTTTTTAATGTGTAAACAATTCAATGTAAAATACGGAAAATCAGTCTATATTGGGGATAACATTAATAAAGATTTTATCGCTTCGGATAAGTTGGGAATTAATGATATATATTTTTGTAATGCAGATGGGTTGTATTATAGCAATAAGCAATTGCAATTAGATCGTTAGAAGGATTATTCATTTTGAAACCAATTGCAAAATAAAATGTATAGAGAGGCACATTGATGGATACAATGTCAGATTTAAAGCGGGTTCAGCTTGAAATACTCGGAGAAATCAAGCGCGTGTGTGATAAAAACGACATCAGTTTTTTCTTGGTTGCCGGTACATGTATTGGTGCTGTCAGACACGAGGGCTTTATCCCTTGGGATGACGATATTGACATCGGAATGTTGTATGAGGACTATCAAAAATTCATATCTTTATCAGATGAATTCAATTCTCCGTATTTTTTGCAGACTATTAAAACGGACGCGAATTATAGATTGCAAATTGCGAGAGTGCGGGATAGCAATACAACTTTGATTGAGAACACCGAAAAAGACAGGGACATCAATCACGGCGTATTTGTTGATGTTTACCCTCTATATAATACTCCTAAAAAAGGGATAATGCAGAAGAGACTTTTGTTTGTTTCACAACTTCGTAGATTGCTTTTATTTGGCGAAGCACCTGAAAAGAGAGGTAAGTTTATTCAAATAGGTGCTAATGTACTTCTTGCATTTACAACACCGAAAATTCGAAAAATTTTTTTATTAAGTGCTGATAAAATTTTGGAAAAACAAAAAATAACGGGCTATGTTTCTTTCTTCTATGGCAATCACATAAAAGTTATATACCCGCGACATTGGTTTTTGCCGGTTAAACTTACCGCATTTGAAGGAAAACAATTGCCCGTTCCATGTGATGCAGACAATTACTTAAAAGTATCATACGGTGATTATATGACATTGCCACCGGTTGAAAAAAGAGTTGTTCATCATGATTATTCTTTTATTGACTGTGCAAAGAACTACAAAGAGTATAAAGGCATATATTATTGCAACGGAGGGAAAATATGAGCACAATAGCAATTCTTACGGCAGGTGGAGTTGGTTCAAGAACGCATCAAGACATTCCCAAACAGTTTATTACTGTAAACAATAAACCAATTATTATTTATACATTGGAGGCATTTCAACAGCATCCGGAGATTGATTATATCTGTGTTGCTATATTGAACGGTTGGGAAGATGTTTTGTGGGCGTATGCCAAGCAGTTTAACATTACAAAGTTAAAATGGGTTGTCTTAGGCGGCGAAACCGGACAAGAGTCAATTTTCAATGGCTTAAAGATTGTACGTGAAAACTTCTTAGATGACGATGTTGTAGTTATTCATGATGGCAATCGTCCGATGGTTAGTCAGGATATTATCACAGACAATCTAGTGAAGCAACGAATTAACGGTTCTGCAGTTGCAACGATTCCATGTACAGAAGTTGTTTTTGTATCAGAAGATAAGCATAGTTCCAATAAATCGATTCCTCGTGAAAACCTTCAAAGAACTCAAACTCCGCATTCATACCGATTAAAAGAACTTTGGGATGCGCACTTAGAAGCAAATAAAAGAGGTATTTCAAACATGGCGGCTTCGTGTTCGCTTATGGAAACCTTGGGAAAAACAACATTTTTTTCCAAGGGATCTGAGAAAAATATCAAAATCACCACCACTGAGGATATTGAAATATTCAAAGCGTTGCTATCGGCTAAAAACGATGAGTGGATTAAATAAGCGATTAGACTTTGAACTATATTGTCGTTATTTTGGTGGCGTAATCGTTCTTATTACAACATAATTTGAAATATTAATTTTCGGGATTATTGAAACATATACGGGAGGAAATAAAAATGCATAGCTTTGAATTAGAAGATATCAAAAGAATTGCTGAATTACCGTATGATTGGGAACTATTGAACAATTGCACTATATTAATTTCCGGGGGAACAGGATTTCTCGGTACGTTTTTTACCAATGTAATGAAGTATAGAAATAAAATCTTTAATTCAAACATAAAAGTAGTTTCTTTTTCACGTCGAGGTGGAGTTTCAGACAATACGGTGACTTGCCTAAAATCCGATATTGCCGCCTCGATTTCCTATAACGGTCGAGCAGACTATGTTATTCATTTGGCCTCAAATACACATCCGGAGCAATATAAAAATGACCCCGTCGGGACCATAGTTAACAATATTTACGGTTGTAAAAACCTTTTGGATTATTCAAAGGACAACAATGTCAAGAGGTTTTTATTGGCGTCTTCTTGCGAAGTATATGGTGAATGTTTGGAAACACCTGTTGATGAAAAATATTGCGGTTATATCGATTTCAATACTGCAAGGGCGGGCTATAACGAAGCGAAGAGAACGTGTGAAGCGTTATGCCAATCGTATTTGGAACAATATGGGGTTGACTCGGTTATAGTAAGACTTTCCAGGGTGTTCGGTGTCGATAATACAAAAGCTGATACTAAAGCAATGGCTCAGTTTATTAATAAAGCCATAAAAAACGAGGATATTGTATTAAAAAGTGATGGAAAACAAAAATACTCATATGTGTATATTGCAGATGCGGTATCCGGAATTATTTGTGCTTTATTAGGTGGAAAATGCGGTGATGCATACAATGTCTCTAATGATTTTGATGGGATGACATTATCCGATATTGCAGAATATATTGCAGGAAAATCCGGAAAAAAGGTCATTTATGAAATTCAAAATGACAGCAGTGTTTCAAAAGCCAAGAATGCTTTACTTTCAAACGAAAAAATTAAAAGCATAGGATACACTCCTTTATATTCAACAAAAAACGGAATAGAAAGAACAATAAATATTTTACGCGGAGAAAAAATGTGAATATATTATTTTTATCATTGGGTGAATTTAACGAAATGACGGCTGGATCGGTTCATGTAGATATATTGAAGCGTTTGGCTCACGACCATAATATGTATTTAGTGTGTAAATGTGAACGTAGGAATCATAAATCAACTTCATTGTTACATGAATCAAACATAAGTATTCTTCGAGTAAAGACTGGAAATATAAAAAAAACTAATTTGCTTGAGAAAGGTATATCTACCATTCTTATTGAAAGTCAATTTAAAAATGCAATAAAGCAGTATTATAAAGATATCAAATTTGATTTAGTACTTTACGAAACCCCCCCGATTACATTTGCTTCAGTAGTTAAATTTATTAAAAACCGTGATAATGCAAATACATACCTGATGCTGAAAGACATTTTTCCGCAAAATGCTATTGACCTCGGTATGATGAAAACCACAGGTATTAAAGGATTTATTTACAAGTATTTCAGAAAAAAAGAAAAGAAGCTATACGCTGTTTCTGACAAAATCGGCTGTATGAGTCAAGCTAATGTTGATTATGTGCTGAAGCATAACCCGGAAATCAACCCTGATAAGGTCGAGATTTGCCCCAACTCTATTGAGGTGCAGGATATGCGTCTTATAAATGAGGAGAAGTTAGCGATACGTCAAAAATACGGCATCCCGACCGACAAGAAGGTATTTGTTTATGGTGGAAACCTTGGAAAACCACAGGGAATTCCGTTTATTATTGACTGTCTGCGCAAGGAAAAAGAAAATGATAAAGCATTCTTTTTGATTGTGGGTGATGGTACTGAATATGGAAAGCTTGAAGCATTTGTTAATGAAGAAAAGCCAACGAATGTAAAACTAATGAAGCGTCTTCAAAAGACTGACTACGACAGAATGATTGCCGCCTGTGATGCGGGAATGATTTTCCTTGACCATAGGTTTACCATTCCCAACTTTCCATCAAGATTACTTTCGTATATGCAAGCAGGCCTTCCGGTTTTAGCCTGCACAGATCCTAATACCGATGTAGGACAAGTAATAAACGGCGGTTTCGGTTGGTGGTGTGAGAGCGACAGTACGGAAGGTTTTTCGGAATGTATAATAAATGCTTGCTCGTCGGATTTGTTATGTAAAGGAAATAATTCTTTTAAGTATTTATGTGAAAATTATTCGGTCGAGAATTCGTATAGAGTAATAATGGAGGCTTTTGATGAGGATTGTTGTAAATGATATAGCGGCATCAAGCGGTGGCGCTATGACTATTTTAAAACAATTTTACAATTATATTAAAGAATATGATACATCAAACGAATGGTTCTTTTTACTAAGCGGTTATTATTTAGAGGAAACCGATAATATACATATTTTTACATTTCCAAATATAAAAACAAGCAAAATCAAAAAAATTGCTTTTGATTGTTTTGCTGGAAAAAAGATGATTGCTTCATTTAATCCCGATGTGGTTGTATCGCTTCAGAATATTATTACATTTGGAGTAAAATCGCCACAATGCGTTTATGTGCATCAATCAATTCCTTTTCAAAAAATTAAAAAGTTCTCTGTTTTTAAGCGCAATGAGCGTTCGGTAGCGATAATACAGAATATTATAGGTGCATTTATTAAACAGTCTGTAAGGAAAGCAGACAAGGTTTTTGTGCAAACCAAATGGATGCTTGATGCAGTTTCTCAATCTGTACCTGCGGCGAAGAAAAAGATTTTTCTTGCTTTCCCGCAAGTGGAGTCAATGAAATCCGATTTATCAAAATTCGATAACAAGCGTTTTTTTTATCCTACAACTACCGGAATTTATAAGAATAATCATTTGATTGCCGAAGCTTGTGATTTGCTTGTTAAAGAAGGCATAGAAGATTTTGAGGTACGATTGACATTGCCCGTAGGTGCAATAGAAAATAAACATATCAAATGTTTGGGAGTTTTGCATCGTACAGAGATGCAAAACGAGTACCAGTGCGGAACATTGCTTTTTCCATCTTATATTGAAACGGTCGGTTTACCGCTATTGGAGGCCCGTTCGTGCCAAACAATGATTTTAGCATCTGATACTCCGTTTTCACAAGAGTGTCTTGAAAACTATGATAATGCTCTGTATTTTTCACCTTTTGATGCTGTAGGTTTGAAAGAATGTATGAAAAAAGTCATTCTCGGTAGCGTTTATCCCGAAAAAGTTAATGAACGGTATTTAAGTCGAGCGTCATGGCAAGAATTTTATGAGGAGGTTTTATCGTGCAAAAAATCCTTTTTTTAACAAATATACCTTCTCCTTATCGTGTTGATTTTTTTAACGAATTGGGAAAGATGTGCGAGTTGACGGTTTGTTATGAACGCGAAAGTGCAGGCGATCGTGATACAAGATGGCACGGCAACAATGCAATCAATTATACTGCCCACTTTACAAAAGCAAAACATGTCGGTGCAGATAAAACAATCGGATTTGACTTGATTCGGGAAATAAAAAAAGTTAAATTTGACCATTTGATAATAAGCGGGTATGCATCTCCGTCTGTGATGTTGGCTATTACATATTGTAGAATCTTCCGTATTCCGTATGCGATAGAGGGTGACGGCGGATTTTTTAAGGTTGAAAAAGGCATAAAGAGAATCTTGAAAAAGTTTTTGCTTTGTGGTGCACAATCGCATTTTACCACCTGCCAAGAGTATACTTTTTATCTTTTGAGTTTAGGCATTTCAAAAGATAAAATAAATAAATATCCGTTTACATCCTTGAAGGAGCAGGATATAGTTACCGCTCCGGCATCGGATGACGAGAAACACGCATTGCGTACAGGACTTGGAATAACCGAAGACAGGGTTGTGCTTTCGGTTGGACAGTTTATTTATCGAAAGGGATTTGATGTTCTTATCAACGCCGCAAAAGGCTTTCCGGATGGCACGGGGACATACATTATAGGCGGAATACCGGGAGCGGAATACATTGAGCAAAAAGAACGTCTCGGATTGGAGTCGGTTCATTTTGTTGATTTCAAGTCAAAAGATGAACTGAAAAAATGGTACCGTGCCGCAGATGTGTTTGTATTACCTACAAGAGAGGATATCTGGGGGTTAGTAATTAACGAGGCTATGGCACAGGGATTACCGGTAGTAACGACTGACAAGTGTATAGCAGGATTGGAATTAGTTGATGATAGTAACGGTGCAATTGTTCCGACGGAATCGGTAGATGATATTGTTGAAAACGTGAGCAAAATTCTTTCGGATGAGCAATTGATGCACTCTATGTCGGTGAATTCCATAAAAAAGATTCGAGAATATACAATAGAAAAAATGGCAGAAAAACACCGAACTGTTTTTGAAGAACTGTAATTGATAATTAACTGAAAACTTTATTTGTTTGGGATTTAACAAGTATGAAGAAGATTTTATTTTTAGGTTTGCTTTTTAATGAACGCAGTCTGTATGATGCATATAAATGCAGTAAGTGCGGGGTTCAAATGGCACCACACATTTATCAAAAAAGAATTATAGACGGAATAAGAAACCGCAGTGATACCGAACTCTCTTTATTAAGTGTACCTCCTGTTGGAAGCTTTCCTATGAACTATAAAAAACCGATAATAAAGAATGAAAAAAACGGATGGGATGTCCAAGTAGGGTTTATTAATTTTCCCATAATAAAGCATAAAATTCAAAAGGCAAAAATCATAAAAGAAATTGAAAAGCGAATATCGGATTCAAAGGATTTTATTATTATTTTATATAGCCTGTATCCGCCGTTTGTTTATGCAGCATCTGAAATTAAGCGGCGCTATCCTAATGTTCATATTTCTCTGATTCAGACAGATGCGGTTCCGGGACGAAACGATATGGAACGGTATATGACAAAAGAAAGAATTAGAGTCGGAAATGAATTGATAAATAAATCAAAAGTTTTTGATAGCTTTATTATTCTCAGTAAATATCTTGATGAGCCGCTGGAAATAGAAAATAGAAAAAGTATAATTCTCGAATGTGTTTGTGATAAAAACCAAAAAGAAAACTGCCGAAAAGAAAGCTCAGATAATATTTTTCTTTATTCTGGTACTTTAGATAAGGAATTCGGCGTTGAAAATCTTATAAATGCATTTAAAAAGTTACCCGAAGCTCAGTTATGGATTTGCGGAAACGGAAATTGCAAAGAATTTCTTATAAATGCTGCAAAAGAATACGGCAATATTAAATATTTCGGATTTTTAACTCAAGCTGAGGTGAATGATTTAAGGGATAAATGTGATTATTTAATCAATCCCAGAACTCCGACGGGTACTTACACTAAATATTCGTTTCCTTCAAAAACCGCAGAATATATGATGTCCGGGAAACCGGTCGTGATGTATAAACTTGAAGGTGTACCGGACGAGTATGATGACTATTTAATTTATCTTAACGATTCAACACCGGATGGAATTGCTGAGGAGTTGTCAATGATAATTAAAGCAGATTACGGTATATATTTGTCAAAAGCTTCAAAAGGACGAAAATTTATGCTTGAAAATAAAACTTCGGATATTGCGGCTGAAAAGATTATTAGGTTCTTAACAGAGTGAGGGGTAATAATGCCTAAGATAATGCAAATCAATATTACTTGCGGTATCGGTAGTACCGGCAGGTTGTCTCAAATGCTGTATGAGACTTCAATTAAAAACGGATATGAAGCACGATTTGCATATTCGGCATTCGAACCGAAAATTGCCAATGCTTTTCCGATAGAAAATAAGTTTCAAAATTATCTTCGCCGTGGGTTGAATAAGTTTTTCGGAAGTAAGCACTTACATTCAAAACCCGGAACAAGAAGATTGATTAGGTATATAAAGAAGGAAAGCCCTGATTTGATACATTTGCATAACATACAGCAGAACTCAACGGACTATCGCTTGTTATTTGAATTTCTAAAACACTCAAATATACCCGTTGTTTATACTTTGCATGACTGTTGGTCTTTTACGGGTGGGTGTTATCATTTTACGGCGGCTGGCTGTACTAAGTACCGTGACGGTTGCGTTAATTGCCCTAAAAACCATAAATTAGACGATGTTACTTTGGATTCATCCTCACAATATAATGCTAAAAGTGAACTAATTAGTAAAAACGATAATATTCGTATTATTTGTGTTTCAAATTGGCTAAGGAATGTAGCTGAAACTTCTTATATGGGAAAAATGTATCATCCGCCTCAGACAATTCACAACGGAATAGATTGTAGTGTGTTTTTTCCACATAACCCTGCTAAATTTAGAGAAAAGTATAATTTGAAAGATACTTTTTTGATTTTGGGCGTATCGAGTTATTGGACTGAAGAAAAAGGAATCCGTATTTTTTCTGATTTGGCGGATAGATTACAGGCACCGTATAAGATTTGTCTTGTTGGGACTTGCGATTCAAAATTGTTGGATGATGACGATAGATTTATTCTTATAAAGCGTACGGATAATATAGAACAACTTTCTGAGATTTATTCTGCGGCAGATGTATTTGTTAATGCATCAATAGAGGAAACCTTTGGATTAACTACCGCTGAGGCTTTGGCGTGCGGTACTCCTGCAATAGTTTTTAACTCAACTGCATGCCCGGAGGTTGTTGATTCAAAATCAGGAATAGTATGCGAAATCGGGGTTGAACCATTAGCCAGAGCGGTTGACGAAATAAGGATACGAGGAAAAAGTACATATTCGAGTGCTTGTGTTGAGCGTATTCGTAATAATTTCACCAAAGAGATTATGCTAAATAAATATTTTGAACTATATTATAAATTGATTTGCGAACAAAGGGATGGTGAAAAACAGTGATAGTACGAAATGCTCAAAATAAATCTCCTTTGGTTGATGTATGTATTTGCATATCTATGTTTTCAACCTTGTTAATATTATATGGAACTCCAGCAAGAAAAGAGGCAATAGTTAGTTTTGGAACTCGTGTTATGTTAGGAATCGTTTTAGTGGGAATCATTTTGATATGTATTCAAATTTTATACAAAGAGAGTTTGTTAAGGCGGTACTTGTATTTTTTTACGATGGTTTTGCTAAGCTTTTTAATAGGAGTTTTTTCAACATCATTTTCTCAAACTATTTTAAGATATGCTAACTATACTTGCTTTTTTATGCTTCCGTTATTGCTTATAATAATTCCAAGCATTACATATAAGAATGCTGTAAGAAATATTGTTTTTTTCTACAATTGGGCAGCTTTTTTTATATATGTGTACTATTACTTTTCGCCGTATTCACATATTATGCAAGGTTTATATGGTGAATATTATTCGGATGATTTAACATTAGGCTTTAGCAATCCTAATTTAACTGCTATGATGCTTCTTGTTTCTCTATTTATTTTTATAATTGATTTTTTTGATAAACGACAAAAGAAAAAACCGGCACTTATTATCTTGTTTCCTGCGGCGGTTATATTTTATTTTATTTGGAAAACGGATTGTCGGGCAGGAATTATAGTGGCATTGTTTTTTGTTTTTTTTGCGATGTTAACCGATCTTAAATTTGTTTTGAATAGAAAAATAATATTTGCGATTTTTTCAGTTCCGATTTTATATATATTTTTTTCTTTGTTATCTCAAATTAATGTTATGGGTGCATCTATTTCAACAGGAAGAAACGAAATGTACAAACTTATACTTAATAGTACAACATTTAAAAGTTTTTTATTTGGAAATTATACCGATTATGCGTTTAATAACTCTCATAATGGATATATTACGGTCTTTGCCACTTTTGGTATATTAGTAACTATTTTATTCATTGCTTGCTATTATAATTGCTATAATTTCTATGCCGATTATTTGAAGAAAATCAATTCCAAGAGTCGCAGAGTGGCATTTTTGGGATTGCTGTGTATAATTGTTCACAGTTCCGTAGAGGCATCGTTTCTTACAACCGGAACATTTTGCGCAAGTTCCGTAGGACTTTTGGCTGTTCTTTGTCTTGATGAATACGAGAGTGAAATTATTTAAATCCACTTTGTTATTAAAGATATAAAATCAAGCGTTAAATATTAGCAGAGTCATAGGAGTGAGTTTATGAAAGTGGTTCAGTTTTCCAGCGTATTTAACCATCATTCTCTGGAATTTGCCGACGAAATGTATAAATGTTGCAATGGCGATTATTTCTTTGTTGAAACCGTTGCCGAGGAAGAGCAACGAAGAAAACTCGGATATCATCCGTATGAGCGTCCGTATGTTATTAAAATGTATGAGAATGATGAGAAAAAAGCATTGGCAGAAAAATTAGCTATGGATGCAGATGTGATGATTGCCGGAGTTTTCCCACGCTCACTGTTAAAAAAACGATTGAAAGCCGGCAAAGTAACTTTTTTGTGCCAAGAGAGAATGTTTAAGGAAAAATCAGGGATAATCGGTAAAATCAGAGCATTTCGTTTTTGCATAAAAAATTATTCAAAATATGCAGGAAAAAATTTATTTCTTCTGTCTATTGGTAGATATTCTGCTGCTGATTATCATTCAATAGGTTTTTTTAAGAAAAGCAGTTTTTTATGGGCGTATTATCCTCTTAGTTGTAAGACACAGTATGAAGAACTTGCACGGAAAAAAAATTCCACAATAATAGAGCTTCTGTTTGTGGGTCGCCTTATTTTGTGGAAACATCCGGATTTTGCCGTTAAGGCAACGGAAGAGTTATTGCTATCCGGATATAATGTGCATCTTTCCGTTATTGGTAACGGCGAAATGCTTGAAGAACTTGAAAGTTACGTAAAAGAAAAAGGACTCGAAAAACATATTAGTTTTTTAGGTGCTATGCCTCCTGAAAAAATTCAACCGATTATGGAGAAAGCAAATATTTATGTATTCACATCAAACAGGAAGGAAGGTTGGGGAGCTGTTTTGAGCGAAGCTATGGGTACCGGTTGTGCAGTAGTTGCGAGCTCGTCGGCAGGGGCTTCCGTTACATTGATTAAAGACGAAAAGAACGGTTTTATTTATCATAATGACAGTTTTGATGAATTTAAGGAAAAACTTTTAAGATTAGTAAAAGATAGAAAATTAGCCGAAAACTTCGGTGAGAATGCATATATTACTATGCATAATGAATTTTGCGCTACCGTTGCTGCTGAAAGGTTCACGAAAGTTTGCGGTCAGATTTTAAGCGGAAATGGTATTACCGAATATAAAAGCGGTCCAATGTCAATTATCAAATGAGGTGCGAAAAATGTTTATTAAGAAAACAAAACCGTTAAAAATACTATTTAATGATCCTGAAATGTTTTATGATATGTATTTTAGATGGTGCAAAAATGTGGCATATACTAAATTTACACATAAGGTACTTAAACCTGAAAAATATGCGGGTCGAAGGGTTAATCCGGATTATGTGGGTAACGAAAAGTTGAAAGAACTTGTTCTCAGTGGCAAACCGTTTGCCGTAGGAAGACCCGGCGCAACAGAAATCGGACTTATTTTTCAATCGGAAACGATTAAACGCGGATTCAAACCTCAAGAAGCCGATGAGAATTATAAAATGTTGTTTGTGAATTCCGGTGTTTTTCCGAGAACCGCTGATTTTATTCATAAATATGTTCCCTGTGCAATAGAGGCATTATCGCAATGCGATGTTTTAAATGTAAGTTATTGTGTAATGGAAGATTATTTTTATAAAAAGTATATGAAACAGGATACATATTTGACATATATCAGAGCTTTGGATTATTGGAGATTTAAAGAGCCGTGGACAAAAGCGCTTAAAGGTAAAAAAGTGTTGGTTATCAGTCCTTTTGCCGATACGATTTCAAAGCAGTATAAGAAAAGAGAACTTCTGTATAAGGATACCGAGATTCTTCCCGAGTTTACTCTCTATACGGTAAGGGCGGTTCAAACCGGAGGTATGGAAAAGGATGATCGTTTTAAGGACTGGTTTGAGGCACTGGATTATATGTATAATGAGTCTATGAAATACGATTTTGATATTGCAATTCTCAGTTGCGGTGCATATTCTTTACCGTTGGCTACCAAGTTTAAGGCAGCGGGTAAGGGTGCAATCCACATGGGCGGAGTATGTCAGATGTTATTCGGAATAAAGGGTCGCCGTTATGAAGATGAGCCTGGTGCCGGTGATTTCTTTAACGAAAATTGGGTTTATCCCAGTGCGGATGAGACACCGAAAAGCGCTTCTTCGGTGGAAAATTACGCATATTGGCGTCGGGAGGATAAAAGCTGATGGTACTATGCACAGACAATTCAGTATTTATGCTTTCAAAGGAAAATACGCAGTCAATTAAAGGATTGTCTGCAATTATGGTTCTGTTTTCTCCTCTTTCAACATCTTTGTCTTTTGGGAATAGATACTTGACGGTGTTTTTGGCTTCTTTTGGATATTTAGCTTGTGCCACATTTTTCTTTTTGTCCGGTTACGGTCTTGAAATATCGTTTTCTAAGGTTGACTATCATAAAAGCTTTTTTAAAAATAAAATTGTTCCGTATTTCATAATTTATTTGATAATTGCATTAACCTATTTTTGTTATCATTTGGCAATTGGAAATTCAACTACATTTAATCTGATTTTGCGAACCTTTTCTTTCGGAGATACTTTTATTGCAAACGGTTGGTATCTTCAAGTGCAGTTTTATCTTTATGTATTGTTTTGGATTGTATATCTTTTGTTTTCAAACAGGAGGTCGGTGCGAATCTGTTGCATATTTGCTGTCTTGATTTGTTACTGTATTATTTGTTATTGTTGCCGGATTTCCGAATTCTGGTATATCAGTATTATTTCATTTCCTATTGGATGCTGTTTTGCCGGTAATAGAAATAAAAGTAAAGTAATAATTCGGTTTTTTGCTGCGGTGCTGTTCGTAATTACTTATTTAGCAACATATTTAATAGGGAATACCTTATTAAGAACTATACTTTATATATTTTCTTCAAGCAGTTTTTCTGTGGCTTTATCTTTTATTGTTATGTTAAGGTGGCTAAAACCAATATTATCGGTTTTTAAGATGCTAAGCACCTATTCTTTTGGAATTTATGTTATGCAAGGTTTGGCAATTGATTTTTTTGCGAAAAATATTATCGGTATAGTTCCTTCTTTTAAATACGCTTTGTGCGTAATAATTGTTACATTTATTATTTCCATTCCGTTTACGATAATGCAGAGGAAAGTTTATGACATATTCAGAAGTTATGATAAAAAGAAACAATACAATTGATTTTTTGCGCTTTGTTGCTGCTTTTTTGGTTGTTCTTATTCATTCTCCGTTGCCCGGAACGGTGGGATTTGCTATTGAAATTGCGGCACGGGCAGCTGTTCCTTTTTTCTTTATGGTTTCGGGATATTTTTCAATAACCATCAATAATGCTAAGATAATAAAGCGTATTCAACGACTTTTATTTATGTTAATTGGATCATGTTTGTTTTATTTTTTGTGGTCTCTCATAAGCTCGGTGTTGCATCATAACACAACAGAAGTAATAAAGCGATATATTTCTATTCGTGAATGGTTTGATACCTTGGTACTTCAGCAGGGCAGCATCTTGGGGCATTTATGGTTTTTGCTTGTTTTGATACTTTGCTATGTTGCTATGTTTTGGCTAAAGAATGCCGGAATTAAATTAACCTGTGGTATTGCAACGGGACTGGTATTTTTACATTATGCGGTCAAAGTGTCGCTTTTTATGTTGGATATTACCGATTTTTCATATTATACGAGAAACTTTTTGATGACCGGACTACCTATGTTTCTTATCGGTAAAGTTATTGCAGAGTTAAAGGTTAAACGATGTGATTTATTAAAAAAATCATATATTTTTGCTATTGCGGTAGGTGCTGTGTTGTCGTTGGCAGAACGAATACTCGTTCGTCAAGCGGATATGTATTTTGGCAGTATTTTTTTAGCAGCTGGGTTTTTGCTGATTTCGATTACATATCCGGGAAATGATAACAAAATATCAAGTCTCGGAAGGGAGTATTCCGAATACATTTATATTTTTCATGTGTTTGTTTTGGAATTTGTGAACGGGTGCGCTGCCGTTATAGGAGTGTTTAAAAATAGCTTGTTCATTTATTGCAGACCTATTATTGTATTAGTGTTGTCATTACTTTTGTCAGTCGCTATAAAATTATGTTTTTGCAGAGAGGTTTTAAAATGAGATTTATTTATATCTGCGGTGTTCTTCCCGAATCTGTAAATAACAAAATGAAGCTATCGGTCGCCGGAAATAAATTTTCGCTTAAAATGGCAAAATCTTTAAATGAATGCGTTGACGGAAAAATTGATGTGATAACGACTTTTTCGCTTGATAATGATTATGATTTGATTCCTCTATTTGATGATAAAATAGCATATCCTGCTAAACGCAAAGGCGGATTTGTTGTTTGTGAATTTTATCAGTCATTTATGATTTATAGGCAGTTGAAAAAACTCAGACGATTACATCCAAAAGAAAATATCGTATTGTTAATTGAAAATTCACCATTTTCGGTTATGATGGCTGTTGCTCTTTTTAAAATGGTTTTTCGTGTTTCCGCTTTTTCTATAATAATTGACACACCGTTTGTAAATATGGTAGATATAAAAACATTAGCCGGTAAAATAAACAGAATAATGTTTTTGCTGGGGCAAAGGATGTTGCGACACTTTAACGGTATAATTTCCTTTACTGAGGATGTTGAGAAGGATTTATCCGTAAACCTTCCTTTTCATAAACTTTCAATCGGACACGATGAAACCGATATAACACCGTGCGGTACCCACTTAAACAAAGAGGTTTATACGATTGTATACGCAGGAACATTGATTCATTATAACGGTACAGTTGAACTCTTAGAAGCGTTTGAACATTTTGATAATCGTTATCAGTTACATATTTACGGATACGGACCGTGTGAAGAAATTGTAAAGCAAAAAGCTTTATATAATTCAAATATCGTTTATCACGGAAGATTTGACCCCGAAAACACACGGCAAATTTTACAGATGTATGATGCTGCAATTAATCCCAGAATTATTGATGCAAATATCGAGAATTATACATTTCCGTCCAAATTGGTGGATTATATATTGTCCGGTCGCCCTATTATTTCGTCCAACTTCAAGACAATGCCCTCCGAGTACAAAGATTTCCTGTTTCTCCTTGATGATGTTTCGCCGATGATGATTGAAAAGGCAGTAATTGATTTATTTAACACGGATGCAAGAGTCATTGAGGAAAAAACAAATTTGGGTATTAGGTTTGTCATTGAAAACCAGTCGTATTTGTCCATTGCACAAGGAATAGTTAAATTTATTTTTAAGAATGTGAAACAGATAAAATGAAATCCAGAACACAAAATTCAATGCGAAATCTTGTAGTAGCATACGCTATGCAAGCTCTTTCGATAATTGCATCGTTTGCATGCAGAACGGTTTTCGCAAGACTACTTGAAGAAGAATATTTAGGTATAGGCGGTTTGTTCACCAACATTATTTCTATTTTGGCACTTTCGGAGTTAGGTATTGCAAATGTGATAATTGTCCATTTATATGAACCTATTGCAAAAAACGACCGAAGCCGAATATGTAAACTTATGAATTTTTACCGCCGTGCGTATAACATTATCGGCGTGTTTGTGCTTGTATGCGGTGTAGCAATCACTCCTTTCTTAGAACATCTGGTGAAAACGGATAAGCAGATTCCGCATTTAAAGACTTATTTTTTGTTGTTTGTAGTTCAATCTGCTGCAAGTTACTTTTTTGCTTATAAGCGCTCACTATTGATTGCATCACAAAATGAGTATGTTTGTTCTTTAGTTACACAGGCATTTGACCTTGTTACGAAATTCGGACAAATACTTGTACTTTGGATAACACATCAGTATTTGTTATATTTAATTGTATCAATTATAACAGGACTTGCTTCAAATATAGTTGTTTCGATAATCACAAATAAGAAATATCCGTATATAACTAAATGCTCGGATAAGCTTTCGAGAATCGAAATCAAGTCTATGCTGCGTGATGTTTCTTCGATGATGCTTCACAAAGTCGGTGGAACCGTAGTTTCAAGTACAGATAATCTTTTGATTTCTGCTTTGATTGGAATTGTTTACACGGGAAGATACTCAAATTATGTATTGATGATGAATGTGATTATGCAAATAATTAACATTCTTTTAAGTTCTATTTCCGCAAGTTTGGGCGACTTCAATGCTCAAAAATCCTTCGAGGACCGCAAGCGTATGTTTAATTCGCTCTGCTTCTTGACTCAGTGGGTGTTCGGCTTCGGTATGATTGGATTTATCTGTCTTTTTCAGCCGACAATATCACTTTGGCTTGGAAAGAAATATTTACTGGACTTTTCAATTGTAATAATAATTTCTTTGAATTTTTATTTGAATGGTATTTTTAGAATACCATCAACATTTGTGGACTTGAATCAACTTTATAACAAAACAAAATGGAAACCGATTGCGGTTGCCGTAATTAACTTAGTTGTTTCAATAGTGTGTGCAAAATATATGGGATTGATTGGTATTTTTGTCGGAACCCTCGTAAGCTACTTAATTGTTTCAATTTGGGTTGACCCGTTTTATTTATACAAATATATATGGAAAACCGGTTTGTTTAAATATTTTGCAAATCAAATTGTTTCGTTATTAATTACTGTTTTAATTTGTATTGCAACATATTTTGCAATATCATTGGTGCCGTTTTATCCGATAAAGGTTTTAATATGCTTTATATTACCTAATTTGTGCTTTTTTGCAATTTACCATAGGCGCAAAGAATTCCGGTTTATATTTGATAGATTTTTAAAAAAATAATGGTTGGTGGTTTGCATGCGGTTGCAAGCCAGATAATCATAAACAATCCCGATAATAACATAGAACAATTACTTAATATATATCGTTCGATTTATACTCAATAAAAGGAGCAATGTCAATGTCTTTATTTACTAACAAAACCCTAATGATCACCGGAGGGACAGGTTCCTTCGGAAATGCGGTGCTTAACCGTTTTCTAACTACGGATATCGGAGAAATTCGTATTTTTTCTCGTGATGAGAAAAAGCAGGATGATATGCGTCACGAATAT
This sequence comes from Ruminococcaceae bacterium UBA1741, assembly GCA_002315685.1. Lineage (GTDB taxonomy): Bacteria > Bacillota > Clostridia > Oscillospirales > Acutalibacteraceae > UBA737. The sequence goes on along the minus strand of DCHX01000013.1, from coordinate 10,058 downwards.
CAGGCGAAATATCCAGATGTGGCAAGCAAAATTAAGTTCTACATCGGCGATGTGCGTTCTTTACAGTCATGCAAGGACGCAATGCACGGGGTTGACTACATATTCCATGCCGCAGCATTAAAGCAAGTTCCTTCTTGTGAGTTTTTTCCTATGGAAGCCGTTCGCACAAATATTATCGGCACGGACAACGTTCTTACTGCCGCTATCGAAGAGGGTGTAAAGTCGGTTATATGCCTTTCGACCGATAAGGCGGCGTATCCTATCAACGCTATGGGTACATCAAAAGCTATGGAAGAAAAGGTTGCTATTGCGAAATCCCGTAACAGCGGGAATACCAAGATTTGCTGTACTCGCTATGGCAATGTTATGTGCTCCCGTGGTTCGGTTATTCCGCTTTGGATTGACCAGATTCGTGCCGGAAACCCGATTACACTAACCGAGCCGAAGATGACTCGTTTTATTATGTCTCTTGACGAAGCTGTTGACCTTGTTCTCTTTGCGTTTGAGCACGGCGAGAACGGTGATTTGCTTATTCAAAAAGCACCGGCTTGCACGATTCAGACTCAGGCCGAGGCAGTTTGCGAACTGTTCGGGGGCAAGAAAGAGGATATAAAGGTTATCGGAATCCGCCACGGCGAGAAGATGTATGAAACACTTCTTACAAACGAGGAATGTGCAAAAGCGATTGATATGGGCAACTTTTACCGTGTTCCGGCGGATAACCGTGGGCTTAACTACGACAAGTTCTTCAAGGAAGGCGACGAGAAGAGAAACACTCTTACCGAGTTTAACTCGAATAATACAAAGCTTTTGAATGTGGAAGAAACGAAGGAAAAAATTGCTTCTCTCGCCTATATACAAGGAAGGCTTGCCGAAAAGGAGAATTAGTCTATGGACAAGTTTTTATGGAAAAACAACGGAAAAATCAAGATTTGTATCGGTCTCGGCACACGGCCGGAAATTATCCGTCTTGCGGCGGTAATCAAGCGTTGCAGAGAATATTTTGATACTTGCGTTATTTACTATAACCAAAACTGGGACAAGAATTTATCTACGGTTTTTTGGGAAGATTTTGAGCTGAAAAACAATACAGGCGAGTTCGGCCCCGACATCCTTGTTCCTGTTGTGGGAGATAATCTCGGTGTTACTTGCGGCAATATTCTCGGCAGAAGCTATGAGCTTCTTTCCGAGCTTAATCCCGATGCATATCTCGTTCTCGGCGATACCAATTCGTGTCTTTCTGCTGTTTCGGCAAAGAGGCTTCACATTCCGCTTTTCCACATGGAAGCGGGAAATCGTTGTAAAGATGAGTGTTTGCCCGAAGAAACTAATCGCCGTATAGTTGATGTAATTTCCGATGTAAACCTTTGCTATTCCGAGTTTGCAAGAAAGTATCTTGCCGACACGGGACTACCCAAAGAAAGAACATATATGACCGGTTCTCCGATGGCGGAGGTGCTTCGTGGAAATCTTGATAAAATCGAGAAATCGGATGTGCTTGACCGTCTCGGGCTTGAGCCGAACAAATACATCCTTCTTTCTGCACACAGAGAGGAAAATATTGATACCGGAAAGAACTTTACAAGTCTTTTCACTGCCATCAATGCGCTTGCCGAAAAGTACGATATGCCGATTTTGTACTCTTGCCATCCCCGTTCAAAACAGCGTCTTGAAAAGAGCGGTTTTAAGCTTGATTCGAGGGTTAGAGTAAATGAGCCACTTGGATTTAATGATTATAATAAGCTTCAAATGAACGCCCTTGCCATTGTTTCCGATAGCGGAACTTTGCCCGAAGAAAGCAGTTTTTATTTATCTATTGGTAAGCCGATTGCGGCGGTTTGTATCCGCACTTCAACCGAGCGCCCAGAAGCACTTGAAGCAGGCAACTTTATTCTTGCCGGAATTACTACAAACGAACTTTTACAGGCAACCGATATGGCAATCGAGATGAAGCAAAACGGCGTTATCGGAAAGCCCTGCCCTGACTATGTTGACGAAACCGTATCTATGAAGGTTGTCAGAATCATTCAAGGGTATGTGAATGTAGTAAATAAGATGGTTTGGAGAAAGAATTGATGAACATTCTTGTAACCGGTGCAAAGGGAATGGTTGGCACCGCCCTTTGCAACAACTTGAAAACCATTCGTGACGGCAAGAACAAAACCCGTCCGAATATTAAAATTGAAGAGATTTATGAGTATGATATCGGAGATGAAGCAAAGCTCGACGAGTATTGCTCGAAAGCCGATTTCGTGTTCAATCTTGCAGGGGTAAACCGTCCGCAGAATAACGACGAGTTTATGGCGGGTAATTTCGGGTTCGCTTCGACATTGCTTGACACACTCAAAAAGCACAACAATAAGGCGACAATTATGCTGTCTTCTTCAATTCAAGCGACGCTTATCGGTCGCTATGACGGCGAATACGGCAGAAGCAAGAAGGTAGGCGAAGAGTTGTTCTTTGACTATGCCAAAGAAACCGGCGCAAAGGTTGCGGTTTACCGTTTCCCGAACTTGATGGGACATAGCAGACCTAAATACAACAGTGCGGTTTCTACATTTTGTTGGGCGGTTGCAAACGACCAAGAATTTACAGTAAACGATCGTTCAAGCGAAATCGAACTGCTTTATATTGACGACCTTGTTGGCGGTATGTTTGACCTGCTTGAGGGCAAGGAACATCGTTGCCACTTTGACGGCGTAAATGCAGTTGAGGACGCCAACGGAAGATATTGCTATGTTCCCGCAACGCACAAGGTTACGCTCGGTGAAATCGTTGATTTACTTGAAGAATTCAAGGCAGAACCTTCAACTCTTATGATGCCCAAAATGCCTGACGGAAGCTTTGCAAAGAAACTTTATTCGCTTTATTTGTCATATCTTCCAACCGACAAATTCAAATATGCTCTCAAAATGAATGTGGACGATAGAGGAAGCTTTACCGAGCTTGTGCATACCGCCGATTGCGGTCAGGTATCTATCAATATTTCAAAGCCCGGCATTATTAAAGGTCAGCACTGGCATAATTCTAAGTGGGAACTGTTCATCGTTGTTGCCGGACACGGACTTATTCAAGAACGGAACATAAATACCGGCGAAACGGTGGAATTTGAGGTTTCGGGCGATAAAATCGAAGCTATCCATATGATTCCCGGTTGGACACATAACATAATAAATTTAAGCGAAACCGAAAATCTTGTAACTGTTATGACCTGTAACGAGATTTTTAATCCCGATAAGCCGGATACTTTTTTTGAAGAAGTGTAATAGTAAAAGAAAAGCAATTAAAATGAGTGTGATATAAATGTTGAGTGCGGAGCAGGAATTTTTTCTTGAGATTATGAAAAACAGTGTCAATGACACTAAAACCGATATTATTCCAAATAATATTAACTGGGAAAAACTAATAAGTATTGCAAAATCTCAAGAGATGAAAGCTTTGCTTTGTTCGCAGGTTTCGAAATCATTGGCGGACAGCGATACTCTTATAGAGGTTAATAATGATTTAGTGTCATCCTATGCAACGGCTATCTTTATTTACCAAAGGCGTATGGCGATACTTAAAAAAATAGAAACAGAATTTACAAAATTAAATATACCGTTTTTTGTTTTTAAGGGCACCGAAATTTCCGAATTTTACAGCAAACCCGAAATTCGTTCTATGGGAGATTCGGATATTTTAGTTCACGAAGAAGACCGTGAACGCGCTCACGAATTTTTCATCAAGTTAGGAATGAAAAACGTTTCTAAAAGTGATAACGAGTGGATTTATTATTATGATAATATGGAGTTTGAGCTACATTGCCGTCTTATGAACGAAGGCGAGGTTGGAAATTATCAGTCTCATAAAGACTTTATGAATCGCAGATGGGATTATGCTATTTGCGAAGATAATTCCCCTCATTATCATCTTGATATAAATTATCATTTTGTTTTTGTACTTCTGCATTTAAGAAAACATTTTATAAATTGTGGTGTCGGATTTAGACAGTTTATGGATTTGGCTGTTATGATTAGAAAATGCCGACTTGATTGGGAATGGATAAATAATGAAATAGAGCTGTTGGGACTTACCGAGTTTTCTAAAACCTGTTTCGCTTTCTGCGAAAGATGGTTTGGTGTAACTTTCCCAACCGAATATAAACAATTAGATGATGATTTTTACATTTTTTCCACTAAAAAGATATTTAATAACGGTATATTCGGCTTTGATGATGTTAATAACAAAGAGAATTACACTATACTAAAACTTAAAGATAATCGAAAAAAAGGTAAATTTGTATTGTTTTTTGAAATGCTTTTTCCGTCGTATAGTGTTTTGACCGTTTCGCCAAAATATTCATTTATTAAAGGAAAACCGTTGCTATTGCCTATTGCTTGGTGTTATAGAATTGTTCGTTCGGTTTTTGAGGGTACTTCCGCTGCGCGTACTAATGAAATAAGCAGTAAAATGAGTATTTCAAATGAACAAATTTCAACAAGAAAAGAATATCTTGAAAATTGGGGATTAAACTAATACTTATATTCCGTAACGCATATTGGAGATTATATGAAAAATATTACTATAAATGTTTCAAAAAAATATGATGTATTTTTAGGCGACGGGATTATTGCGTCTTGCGATGAGATAATCGGCAGTGTAATTTCTCCTAAAAAAATTGCGGTTATTACGGACGATATTGTTGATACGCTTTATGCTGAATATGTCGAGAGAATATTAAGTAGTAATTTTTCGGTTAAAAAGTATGTTATAAAAAACGGGGAAGCTTCAAAAAATATTGATACGCTTACAAGTATTCTTGAATTTTTGGCATCAAACGATTTCACAAGAGAGGATGCTCTTGTGTCGGTCGGTGGCGGTGTAGTCGGCGATATTACGGGACTTTCGGCATCGTTATATATGAGAGGCATAAATTTTATTCAAATACCCACTACCTTGCTTGCTATGTGCGATGCTTCGGTTGGAGGAAAAACCGCCGTAAACTTAAAATACGGCAAGAATTTAATGGGTACATTTTGGCAACCCTCCGCCGTTATTTGCGATACCGAGATTGTTAAAAATCTTCCTGTCGATATTTTTAATGAAGGTATGGCGGAAGTAATTAAGTGCGATATTATCAGAAAATGCGGGATAATTGATGCGGTAATTGAAGATAAAATAAAAGACAATATCGAAGCGGTTGTTGAAAAATGTATATTGCTTAAAAAGGATATTATCGAAAAAGACGAGTTTGAAAAATCAGGACAAAGAAAATTTCTTAATGTCGGTCATACGGTAGCACACGCTATCGAAAAATTAAGCGATTACAAAATATCTCACGGCAGTGCCGTAGGTATGGGGCTGATTATAGAAGCTCAAATGTCGAAAAAATTAGGCTACTGCGATAACAAAACGGTAGAAAAAATAACAAAAGCCGTGAAAAAGTCAAACCTTTATTTTGATATTCCCTATAATCCTAAGGATATGGTTTGTGCTATGAAAAAGGACAAAAAGAACGACAATAACCTGATTTCTTTTGTTCTTCCAAAGCAAATAGGGGAGTGCTTTGAAATAAAGCTTTCTCCCGAAGAAACCGAAAATTTAATATCTTTTGTAATATAAAAAAGAGCTATCAGCCGTTTGGTTGATAGCTCTTTGCTCACTTAATTAACTATTCGATTATTGTAGCGTCCCTTAATTCGAAATACCTGTTTGTGCCTTCCGTATATTGATTAAAAACTCCCATAACGGTAATTGTATCTCCGACATTCGGATACTCATCCGGGTAAACCTTTTCGTCTTTAAGCACAAATTCAAGCCCTGCCGAACAACAGGCGGTATTATCCTTTATTTGACAAGCGTAATAATTGCGACTGTCGGTAATATCACAAGCAAAAATGCCCGTAATCTTAACCGTTTTGTTTAGGTATTTTTGATAGTTTTGGCACATTTCTATTACTTGCGAATATGCCATAGTGGTATTTAGCGCCGAAATATCGTAATCAATACTATCTGCGCTTTTTTCGGAAGATATATTGTTATCGGTTGACACTTTTTTATCAGCGGTTTCTTTTGATTTACCGCAAGCGCAAAGGCTAAAAGCAAAAGCCATAACAAGTAATAACGAAATAATTTTTTTCATTATCTTTTACCTCCGAACACTTTACCGACAGCAAAGCAAATAATGAATGCAACTATGTCAACCGCAACTATTGTAGAGCCGACAGGCGTTCCGGCAAATACGGCGGTTAAGATACCGAGTAATGAACAAAATACCGACAAAACAGCCGAGAAAACCGTAACACTCTTAAAGCTTTTGAAAATTCTCATCGCCGATAGGGCAGGGAAAATTACAAGAGCCGAAATCAGCAACGAGCCTACAAGATTCATAGCAAGAACGATAATAACCGCAATAATAATTGCGATTATAAAGTTATAAAAATCGGCATTAGTTCCCGTTGCCTTTGAAAAATCCTCGTCAAATGTTACGGCAAAAATTCTGTTATACAGCAAAATAAATACCGCTACTACAAAAACCGATAGCCCGACACATAAATAAACCTCCGTGGGCGTAAGGGTTAGTATCGAGGTAGAGCCGAAAAGGGTAGAACAAACATCTCCCGAAAGATTTCCCGAGGTATTAAAAATGTTAAGCAAAAGGTAGCCTATTGCAAGTGAACCTACCGAAACCATAGCGATTGCGGCATCTCCCTTTATTTTTGCGTTTTTACCGCTCATTAAAAGCACTATTGCAAAAATAACAGTAAACAAAAGTGTAAGCGGCATATCGTTTGTAAAGTTAAGCACGGAAGCTATTGCCATACCGCCGAACGCAACATGAGACAGTCCGTCGCCGATAAAAGAAAATCTTTTAAGCACCAATGTAACACCTAAGATAGAAGAACAAAGTGCAATAAGCACCCCGACTATAAGCGCATATCTTACAAACGGATATTCAAAGTATTCTATTGCTTTATTGATAAATTCACTCATTGAATATCACCTATGCCCTTTGTAAATGCCTTTGAAAATTCGCTTTTCAAATAATCCTTTTTCGTGCCGAAGAAGACATTATCGCCGATATGCAGTATATGACTTGCATAATTAAGGGCGGCCTCAATATCGTGCGAAACCATAATAACCGTGGTGCCCTCTTTGTTTAGGCTTTCGATTAGATTATACATTTCCATTGTAATCATAGGGTCAAGTCCCGAAACCGGCTCGTCAAGCAGTATCATTTTATCGGTGGCGCATAATGCCCTTGCAAGTAAAACACGCTGCTGCTGTCCTCCCGACAACTCACGGTAGCACCTGTTTTTAAGACTGTTAAGTCCTAATCGGGCTATTTGATAATCGGCAAGCTCTTTTTCGGACTTTGAATAAAAAGGCGAAAAAGAAAGCTTTGAGATACATCCCGATAAAACAATTTCATTAACACTTGCGGGAAAATCCTTTTGAATATCGGTCTGTTGAGGTAAATATCCGATTTCCTTATCTTTAAGCCCGTCGCCGAATTTTATTTCACCTGAAATAGGGGGGAACAAGCCCAAAATCGTTTTCATAAGGGTTGATTTTCCCGAGCCGTTTTCGCCGACAATACACAAATAATCCCCGCTGTTTACTTCAAAAGAAATGTTGTCGCGAACAATTTTTCCGTCATAACCGAGTGCTAAATTTTTACAAGATAACTGCGCCATAATAGAAATTCCTCTTATTTTAATGCTTCTTTTAATGCTTCTAAATTTGTTTTTGATATACTTAAATATGTGGTATTGTTTTTAGCGTCTGCCGAGGTGGTAGTTTGCATAGAATCCAAAACTACAATTTTAACATTATCGGCATTAGATGTGCTGATAACGGTTTTTGCAATCTTTTGATTACTGCCTTCAAGGGCTATAACACAGTTAAGATTTAATTCGTTTATCTTATTCGCAAGGAATTTAACCGTCTTAAATGAAGCCTCGCTTTCGGCAGAGCAACCCGAAAAAGCAGCATAATATTTAAGACCTAAATCTTCGGTAAGGTATCTAAACGGAAAACGGTCGGCAAACAAAAGAGTGTTCTTGCTTGAAGCCTTTACCGCATCCTTGTACTCATTTTCAAGTGAAGCCAGCGAAGCGGTATAATTATCGGCATTTTCCGTATAGAAATCTTTGTTCTCGGGATCAATAATTCCTATGCTTGAAGCAATTTTCCGACAGCAAATTTTAGCATTGTTAAGAGATAGCCAAATATGCTCATCAAGCTCAATGTCATCGTCATCGTCATCATCATCTAAATCGTCATCATCGTCATCGTCTAAATCGTCGTCATCACGATAAGCATTTTCCATACCCTCTACCGTTTCTTCAACAAGCACATTAGACCTTAAAGTTTTCATAAGGTTAATGACAATCATATCCTTGTTTTTTGCATCCTCTATGGCATCTTCAACCCATTCGTCAGATTCGCCGCCGACATAAATAAAAATATCGCAGGAAGAAATTTTTATCATATCGGAAGCGGTAGGTTGATAATTATGTAGGTCAACGCCGTTGTCAAGTAACATAGTAAGCTCAAAATTATCAAGCTTGTCGCCTAAAATTTCTCTTGTCCAATCGTATTCGGGGAAAATAGTGGTAACAATACTTAATTTATCGCTTTTATTTGAGCCGAAATTCGAACCCGATTTTGTACAACCGCAAAGAAGTGAAAGAATACATAATGCGGATAAAATAACAGAAATAATCTTTTTCATAATAATCACCATTTCTTTTTTAAGACACAAAATGCAACAAAAATCACTGAAACAGTGATTATTATATCGCATCAGTTTCGGTTACATCCAAAGGAGGAGAGAAACAGGCGCCTTAATAGCTTGGCGTGATTTTTTCACGCTAACTCCTTACTGTTGCATTTGGAACAAATACCGTATAAAACGGTTTCGGATTTATCAATTAAAAATCCGTCGTTATTTTTTATGGTAGAGATAACACTCAACAAACTGTCATTATTCATATGAAACATTTTACCGCACGATTTGCAGGATAAATGTAACGAAGCGGAACATTTTTTGTCAGCGGTATATTGATAGTAAACCTCACGACTGCCTGTAATTGCAGAGCGTTTTACAAGCCCCTCGTTTTCAAGCTCGGAAATGTTGCGGTAAACCGCACTTACGCTTATGCCGTCTTTTTCAAGCTCTTTTGCAATTTGCTTTGCCGAAAACTTCTCGTCAATATGCTCGGATAAAAAGCCGAGCAGATATTTGCGTTGCTTTGTAGTGTATTTTGCCAAACTGAATCCCACCTTTGAATTTGCGAATAATTCGCAAATTGATTTTAACAAATTTACTAAAAATTGTCAATAGAATTTATGAAAAAAGAAATGCGAAGAATTGATAAATTTATGTTGACAAAAGGTCAAATTATGATATAATAAGTCTTGCCCACTGAAAATTTGAGATAATAAGGACCAATAGCTCAGTTGGTTAGAGCAACCGGCTCATAACCGGTTGGTCCGGGGTTCGAGTCCCTGTTGGTCCACCAAAAATCCCTCAGACGATAGTCTGAGGGATTATTACTTTGAAAGTAAGAAGTAAAAGGTAATAAGCAATAAAAAACTCGACAAGCTTCTGTCGAAACCTGTCGAGTTTTGGTGCGAGTGTTCATAAGGGATTTGATATATACAATCATTTTTTCACGAACATTTCGCTAAAATAAAAATTACAAAGTGAAATATTGACTTCGTCAACGTGAAATAATGCCTCGTTACTCGGTATTGTGAAATATTCGGCTACTCGCCTAATGTGAAATGAAATTTGCCCTAACGCTCCGCAGAGCATTTCACATTTGCGAAGCAAATATTTCACAGCAAGTGCTATTTCACTTGCCAAAGGCAAATTTCGTTAAAAAAGCACTTGCTCTCGCAAGTGCTTTTTCATGGTACGGATGTTCATAAGGGATTTAGGAAACATATAGTTCGTACAATCATATTCAGGTAAACGCACATTTTTGTTTTTCCCTCTTTTACTGTAAAATAAGGTCAGCAAAGGAGGATTGCTTTATGAAAATCAAAGATGTTAAACACAAGGTGCAATT
>DCHX01000015.1 GCA_002315685.1 Ruminococcaceae bacterium UBA1741 | reverse complement strand
TAACTGTACTCATTATACCGACTATAGTGTGTATTAAAATGTTTTTAAATTTACTGTCAAACTGATATAATTCATATATTGAAGAAAGAGTTGTTCCGTCAATATATTCTTCAGAATTAAATTCTTTTGTTAATCCAATTCCATATGCGCTTAGTCTATAATAGGTAATCGATTTTAAAATAGAAAGAGCTTTTTCTTCGTTTTCGATAGTAATATTATGCTTTGCTTTTAAATGTTGAATTTGCTCTTCGTAGGTCAATGCTTTTTTCAATTCTGCCATAATAATCGTTTCCTCGGTATAAAAAAAGTCCCACCATGGTCCGCAGTGCATTTCTGCCTTATGCGTGGTGGGCTCTGACACTTATATTATATGCATTTTTTTATAACCTGTCAACTGTTTTTTAGAATTTTATAATTCTTGTCGGTGGTTGTCGCATATGTGAAATTAGATTACACCCTAATGTCACAGTAAAAACATCTGCCAATAGAGTTGCTTTTGGATTTTTGGCATACGCCGTTATTTACAGCAACCCTATTGGCATATTTTTATTTACTTTTTGAATTTTCTATAAAACGTACGCATTTTAAGACCTAATTTGCTTGCAGCTTCTACCGCAGTAATTTCTCCGTTTCGCCATAAAGATATAACTCTTTCATACCCGTCAGGCAGTTCAATCGGTTTTCTACCAAGATATTTTCCCTGCTGTTTTGCAATAGCAATTCCTTCCTGTTGCCTTTGAAGTATATACTCTCGTTCAAGTTCTGCAACGGCACCAAAAACCGTAAGCATAAATTTACCGGTTGGAGTATTGGTATCTATTGCTTCTTTTTTGCTTATGAAAACAACATTCTTTTCGTTTAGCTGTTCAATTAGTTCGAGTAGGTCTCTGGTGTTTCTGGCAAATCTCGATATTGATTCAACTATTACAACATCACCCTCACGGACAAAAGACATCATTCTTTTAAGCTCGGGACGGTTAGTGTTTTTGCCGGACATTTTATCAATAAATACTTGTTCTACTTCGAGTTCTTGCATTAATACCTCCTGCCTTGCGGTATTTTGTTCTTCGGTTGAAATTCTTATGTAACCTATTTTCATATTTTTATTTCCTTTCTGATTCTTAACAGGCATAAAATAACTGTTTTTAGTTTTCTTAAAAGCTCATTCTTGAATTTTTTAGATAAAAGTGGTATACTAAATAAAATTAATTGAGGAGGGCTTACCGTGAGTGATATCACAATTGAAAAAGAAATAAGTAATGCGGCTGCCTCTATTGAAATGGAAGGTTTTTCTATTGACGAGAAAGCAAAAATATGGTGTCGTCAATTATTGAAAAAAGAAATAACGATGGAAGAATATATTTCTCTTATCAAGCAAAAAGCCGGAGTGTAATTAAATGGGATATAGTATTGAGTCTTTATCCGCTGATTGCTACGAAGGAACTTCTTGCTTAATCAATAAATTCGGTATTACCGATGAAAAAATTCTCAGTCGCATTGAAGCTGACATCACTTTTGCTAAAGCTTCAAACATTAACGAAGCAATAACCTTAAATAGCTTTGATTTTGAACACTATAAAGCAATTCACAAATATCTTTTTGATGCAATATATGATTGGGCAGGTACGATTCGCAAAGTTAATATTTCAAAAAAAGGAACGAATTTTGTTGACGCCAATCAAATAGAAACATTTGCAAAGAACTGTTTTGATAGATTAAAAGCAAACAACTGTTTTAGAAATATGGATTTCGATTCTTTTATCGAAAATCTTGTTGATTTCTATTGTTCAACAAATTTGCTTCATCCTTTTAGAGAAGGAAACGGAAGAACACAGCGTGCCTTTTTCGTTCAATTAATTCATTACTGCGGATATGAATGGGATATTTCTAAAGTTGATCAAGATGAGTTGATGATAGCATCAATTCAATCCGCAAATGGAATTACCGATTTGCTTAAAGAAATATTATCAAGAACTATTCAAAAGCAATAAAATCAAATATAGGCAGTATTGTTACTCGGCAGGATTACCTACCGTGTCTTTTTATTAAATACAAAACCCGTATAGTTTACAAGCCATTCCTTTTTTAACAGCCGATATTACTTTTCCCTGTTCCTCCTTAATACAAACAATTTTTCAGTTTGAACGAATAAAGATTTCGGGGTATTTGAATATATCAAGATACTTTTCCATAAGCTCACTCGATAAAGAACAAAAATCATCTTCTCCAAGACCGACAATGAGAAAATCTCCGCATATAATATCGTAAAGATTTCCGTTCTCGTCTTTAAGCCCACGGTTAAGTGGTAGTCCTAAAAGCTTACCCTCGTCGTTTGCGATAATTCCGACCTCATCGGAAAAAGGATAAATGACTTGAATTAAACCGCCAACTGCTACTTGAAGTGCGGTTAGGGTGTTCTCAATTTCGACTGCTTTTGCCTCTTTTTCCGGCTTACATAAAATAACCTTGATTTTTTTATTTTCTTTACACATAATTTTGTTACTCCTTTTTTGTTAATTTTTTGAAATATTGATGTATTGCTTGACAATGTAAACAAAAGTGCGTATAATATTTGTAGAAAGGAATGGTTTTTATGTCTACAACACCAACTCAAGTTCGGATAGATTCGGAAATTAAAAAACAAGCAAGCGAGCTTTTTTCAAATCTCGGTCTCGATATGTCGGGTGCTGTTAATATGTTTTTGCATCAATGCGTTTTGCGCGGAGGTCTTCCGTTTTCTGTTGAAATGCCACAATTTAACGCACAAACTCTTGACGCGATAGCAGAAGCAAAGTTGATTTCTAAAGATTCGAAGGTCAAGGGGTATAAAAATATGGAAGCATTAAAAGAGGCATTAGAGAAATAATGTATTCGGTAAAGTTTACATCAGCATTTAAGAAAAGCTACAAATTGATGAAAAAACGAGGGATTGATATATCCGAACTCGATAAAGTAATACATTTGTTAATGAGTGGGGAAAAACTCGATGCAAAATACAAAGATCATGCATTAAGCGGTAATTTTATAGGATTTCGTGAATGTCATATAAAGCCTGATTGGTTACTTATATATTTGCTGGAAAACGATATACTGACGCTTACATTGGTTGATACGGGTACACATTCTGATATTTTCAAGTAATAAAATTTTGAGGCACCCAAACGGATGCCTCGTAAAAAACGTTTCATAATATTTAATTTTGGCTATTTATCTCCCCAAATTAACCGGTAAATAAATAGTAAGATTAAGTAAAAAACTATATCCACCAATTTTTTCACCTCCAAAAAATGTTTGATTTTTTATCTTCCTTAAAGTATAATACTAACGAAGAGGTGATAAAAGTGTGTAGTCCTTGTACGATAAAGTCCTTGCTTATTGATACAGAAGTAGAAATGCGGAGTATATTCGGCAATAATTTAAGAGATGTTAAACTGTACGGCTCTTATGCAAGAGGTGAACAAACCGACGAGTCTGATGTCGATGTGTTTGTTTTAGTCGATATGCCGAAATCAAAGCTTAATTCATATCGTAGACGGGTTAGTGATATTTCGAGCGAACTCGACCTAAAATACGGAACACTTTTATCAATTAAACTTCAAGATACAGATACATTTTACCGTTATAATAAAACCTTGCCTTTCTTCAAAAATGTAGTATCGGAGGGACAAAGTGTTGTATAATACGGAACAAATAGACCTTTGCAAATACCGTTTGTCAAAAGCGAATGAATATTGCCAAAATGCAAAATCAACATTTGAACTCGGTATGTTTGATACGGCGGCTAATAGGTCGTATTATGCTATTTTTCATTCGGTTCGTGCTTTGCTTGCGTTAGACGGAAAGGATTTTAAAAAACATTCGGGTGTCATTTCATATTTTCAGCAAGAATATGTTAAATCCGGTATTTTCGAGAAAAATATGTCCGATATTATTAAAAGTGCGTTTTCGCTAAGACAAGAAAGCGATTATGAAGATTTCTATGTAATATCTGTTGATGAAGTTAAAAACCAAATTGAAGAATCTCAATTGTTTTACAAAACAATAAATAAATACATTGAGAATTTGCTTGGTAATTAAAGATGCTCTGCGAAATATCGCAGAGTTTTTCTTTTACCCGCACATCCAATCAAGGTCGTCGTAATCGAGCGAGAATACTGTAACATCGTGCCTGAACGGTAAGGAGTAAGAATCATTTGAACAAAACTGCTTTTCTTTTGCGATACACCCCGTACCTATAAAGGATAACCTTTCGGCATCAATTGTTTTTGAAATGGGTTTTCCGTCATAACAGGCAAATATGTTTCCCGAAAGAGATAAGAATGTCGGGAACTCGCTGTGGTATAATGGGTCAAAGTCTTCGGTTGTGCCGTCATCGTAATATACTGTTTCACCCTTGCTTAACTTCATAAGTGAAAAGCCGTCTGACTCAATATCAAAATCACCGTATCCGTACCAAGAGCCACCAAAGTAGCCGTAACTGTCTTTGTAGCTGTCGTTTGAATAAAAGTTTCCGTCTTCGCCCTTACTAAATCCGCTTGTAGAATGTATTTCTCCCTTTGAGTTAAGAATAGCCATCTTTGAGTCTATAATATCTCCTATAAGCTTAAAGTTTTTATCGTTGTAAAACCAACCTTTGTTTGAGGATATTTTTGTTAGATAATCCCTAATAAACACCATAGTATCAGACATACCTTTTTCCTTATTCGCTTGGTTGCTTGTAAGCCCTATAACACCGTTATGTATAACCGCATAATTGCAAGAGGTTTTTGTTTTTCTTAAACTTTTGTTACTGTTTGAAAGCGGGAAAGGATGACAACATTCTTTGTTGGTTCCTCCGTGTGTAGTAATACGAAAATGAATAAGTACACCTCTGCTTTTGAAATCGTAAATGTTGTCGTGTTCACGAAAAGCGGTTATAAAATCATCAAATGTCATAAACCCTTTTCTTATCTCAACTCGGTTGTTAAAATTGAATGCAAATCCCGCACCGTCGTCGTTGTTATAAAAACAGTTCTTTAAGGTTTTATCATCGGGAACGGGATTACCGATAGTAGAATATATAGCTATACACATAATCAGAAATCCTCCTTTTCTTCTATATCTCTGTTCTTAACCTTAT
>DCHX01000033.1 GCA_002315685.1 Ruminococcaceae bacterium UBA1741 | reverse complement strand
ACCGGCTTAGCCGGTGGTCATGATTGTGTCTTATCGTTATTACTTTATAGTACCAAGCGAAGTTTCTTTTTGGATTACATCGTGGGCTCCGCCTTCAACAATACTTGTTGCGGATACAAGCGTAAGCTTTGCATTCTTTCTGAAATCCGGTAGGTTTAGAGAACCGCAGTTACACATAGTAGAACGTACCTTGCTAAGTGATAAAGCAACATTATCTTTTAGTGAACCGGCATAAGGAACATAAGAATCAACACCCTCTTCAAAGTGAAGCTTCTTGTCGCCGCCTAAATCGTATCTTTGCCAGTTTCTTGCACGGTTTGAACCCTCGCCCCAATACTCTTTATAATAGTTACCGTTAAAGGAAACACGGTTTGTAGGACTTTCATCAAAACGAGCAAAATATCTTCCGAGCATCATAAAATCAGCACCCATAGCAAGAGCTAATGTCATATGATGGTCGTGAACGATACCGCCGTCAGAACATACGGGTACATAAACACCTGTTTCTTCAAAATATTCATCACGGGCAGCACAAACATCAATAAGTGCGGTTGCTTGTCCGCGTCCGATTCCCTTGGTTTCACGGGTAATACAAATTGAGCCACCGCCAATACCTACTTTAACAAAGTCGGCACCTGCTTTTGCAAGGAACAAAAATCCTTCTTTATCAACAACATTTCCGGCACCAACCTTAACGGTATCGCCGTATTTACCGCGAATATAATCAATTGTGCGTGATTGCCATTCGCTAAAACCTTCTGAAGAGTCAATACAAAGAACATCAGCACCGGCATTTACAAGAGCAGGAACTCTTTGTTCATAATCTCTTGTGTTTATACCTGCACCTACAATATATCTTTTTTTATCGTCAAGCAATTCGTTCGGATTTTCTTTATGAGCATCATAATCCTTGCGGAAAACAAAATACATTAGATTTCCGTTTTTATCAACAATAGGGAGGGAGTTTAATTTATTATCCCAAATTATATCATTTGCCTTTTTAAGAGTAGTATCTTCGTCGCCGACAATTAAATTTTCAAGAGGTGTCATAAATGAGCTGACCTTTGTGTCAAGAGACATTCGGCTTATTCTGTAATCACGGCTTGTAACAATACCCAAAAGTTTACCCTTGAAAGTACCGTCAGATGTTACCGCAATTGTAGAATGACCGTTCTTTTCTTTAAGGTCAACAATATCCTTTAATGTACTGTCGGGTGTAACATTAGAATCGCTGACAACAAAACCCGCCTTATAGCCCTTAGCTCGAGCAACCATATTTGCTTCGTCTTCAACCGACTGAGAACCGTAAATGAAGGAAACTCCGCCTTCTTTTGCAAGAGCTACCGCAAGCTTCTCGCCG
The DNA here is from genome assembly GCA_002315685.1 of Ruminococcaceae bacterium UBA1741. Lineage (GTDB taxonomy): Bacteria > Bacillota > Clostridia > Oscillospirales > Acutalibacteraceae > UBA737. Next base: position 25,721 of record DCHX01000033.1, on the reverse strand, counting down.
GAAACCGACTGCATTATTGCAGAGGTAAGGGGAATATTCATTGTAATCGCCGGTTCTTCGCCTTTTTTGAATTTTACAAGCGGCGTTTTGAGCGATACATTAGCCGGGATACATTCAGATGAAGAATATCCGGGAACTAAAAGATACTCATTAAAAGTGTGTGATGTTTCTTTGAAATAATAAGCCATAACTATCTCCTTAAAAAGTATTTTTACAATTATAAGTTTTTTATCGAATTTTGTCAATAGTTTTATACAACAAATCCACCGTTTACACCGATTATTTGTCCGGTAATGTAATCGGCCTTTTCACTTGCCAAAAAAAGACAGGTGTTTGCAATATCGTCAGTAGAGCCGATTCTGCCGAGAGGAATTTCTTCAACAAAGCTGTTTAAGTCCTCAATAGAAACATTTGAATTCATCGAGGTTTCTATAAGACCGGGGGATATAGCATTGACATTTATGTTAGAGGGTGCTAATTCTTTTGCAAGTGCTTTGGTAAGACCTATAACACCGGCTTTCGACGCGGAATATGCAACTTCACAAGAGGCACCGACTTGTCCCCACATTGAAGTTATGTTAATTATTTTGCCGAATTTTTGATTTACCATTATTGGATAAACACTCTTACAACAGTTATAAACACCTTTAAGATTTACATTAAAAATTCTATCGGAATCAATATCATCTAATTGATTTACGGGATTGATAATCGAGATACCCGCATTGTTAATTAAAACATCAATAGAGCCGTATTGGTAAAGTGTTTCTTTAATTAGAATATCGGTTTCTTGGCGGTTCGCAACATCTGCCTTAATCATACTAACTGAAAAGCCTCTGCTTTTAAGTGATGATGTTAATATCCGTGCGGACTCAAAGGAATTGTTATAGTTAATAACAACATTATATCCGTTTTCGGCAAATAAGATTGCGGTTGTGGCGCCGATACCTTTTGAAGCACCGGTAATAATAACGGTTTTTCTCATATAAATCTCCCTTAAATGTTTTAGAGAATTATACCACTTTTCACTTAATTTTGCAAGTTTACAAAATATCGGTTTACATAATTCCGCATATTTTCTTGACAAGTAAAAAATAATGCTGTATAAGTAGAATATAAATCCAATCGGTTTACATAATGCTTTCTTTTTTGAATTTGACATATCTTGTCCTTTTTATTCATAGTATATTTTGAGGTGTTTTTAATGATTAAAAAGGGAAGAGTTATTGATTTCAAATTTTTGCATTTACAAGGAAAATATAAAAATGACTTAAAATTTATTATTTTTTCGTTTTTGTTTATTATAGGTATTGTTTTCGGTGTTGTTTTTTCTTCCGAAAACACTGTATTTAAGTCGTTTGTTAAGTATTATTTTGATTGGTATTTGTCGGTAAGAACCGAATCGAATGCAATAAGACTGTTTTTTGTTTCGTTCTTTTCATACGCTTTGGCAGATATTTTATTATTTTTGTTCGGTACTTCGATATTGGGAATTGTCTTAATACCGATAAACATAGCATCGTTAGGTGTGATTTTAGGCGGTTTTTTATCCTATTCCTATTCTTATTTATCCTTAAAAGGAATTGCTTTCAATGCAATTATTTTTATACCGCCTATGGCTGTTTTTTCAATACTTTATATTCTTTTGTCGAAATATTCATTTAACTTTTCTTTGATACTTTCAAAAACAATTTTTTCGAGAGAAAAAGCTGTACTAATATACAACGATTTTGCTTTATTTTATCGAAAACATATAATAATGATTTGCTTTTGTTTGCCGGTTTCATTACTGGATATTCTGTTATGTATTTTGTTTATAGGCTTGTTTAATTTCAAATAGGGAGGTGCTATAATGTTATTATATTTAAGTGATTTTGAAAAACACTTGCGAATAAATAAAAATTTCTCCGATAATACTGTTGAATCATATTTAAGAGACTGTAAAATGTTTATAAATTTTTGTTCAAAAAACGAATTGAATACACCGAAATCGGTTAAAAACAGAACAATAATTGATTATCTGACTTTTTTAGATAGTGAAAATGTATCAGACTCAACTAAAAACAGAAAAATTGCGTCTTTGCGCTCTTTTTTTGAATATTTGCAAACAGTCGGTGTGTGTAACTCTAATCCGCTTAAAACCGTAAAAAACCGAAAAAGCAATAAAAGAACTCCCAAAGTTTTGAATAGTAATGAAATTGTAGCACTGATTTCACAACCGAATGAAAATACAACAAAATCAAAAAGAGATAAGGCAATACTTAATTTACTGTACGCAACCGGCATTAAAGTCAGTGAGTTAGTAAACATTAAAGTTGACGATATAAATAAACAACTCGGGTTTGTTAAAATTTTATCAAACGATGGTAAAGAACGATTTGTACCAATATACAGCGAGGCACTGAACAATTTGTCAGAATATATAGAAGAGGTTAGACCGATAATTGTAAATGAAAGGGATAATTATTTGCTTTTTACTAATATGAACGGTAAAAAAATATCACGACAAGGTGTTTGGAAAATAATTAAATATTATGCGCAAATGGCTCAAATAGATAAGGAAATAACGCCTAATACATTAAGACATTCATTTGCAACTCATTTGCTAGAAAACGGCGCTGATATGAGATATATAAAAGAAATTTTAGGACATACGGATTTATCAAGCACAAAGATTTACGAAGGTTACTTAAAGAATAAATATACAGAAAAATATAAGCGATATCATCCGTTGGCAAAATGATACTCGTCAAGGGCTCAAATATGCAAAAAAGGAGTAAAAACCGAATTTAACAAAACAAGCATTTTGTAAGCGCCTAAAAAAGTCCTATGGAGAAAGGGGGCTCGGAGGCGCGATAATTCAATTTATTTGAATTATACAAAATGAATATTTTGTATAATTAAGGGGAGAAGAAAAATTACTATTTTTTGAAAATACGGTTGTAATGTGATAAATAAGCAAAAAAAGCTAAAAATAAGCAAATAAACAAGCAAATCATACCATTTTTCTTGACTTTTCTTATTGGTTATGATAATATATATAATATTTTGAAATGAGGAGAAAATTATGAAAAAAATTATTAGAATCGTATCTTTTGTCGTTTCTTTGCTTTTGGTTCTAACTTGCTTTGCCGGTTGCGGTAAAAAAAGCTATACTGCTGACAACAAAGAATTTATTATCGGTCTTTCGGGACCTTTAACCGGTGCTGCTGCTATTTACGGTATCGGTGTAAAAAACGGCGCTACTCTTGCTGTTGATGAGATTAATGCAAACGGTGGACTTAACGGTATTAAGTTTAAGCTTGAAGCTACTGATGATATGCATGATTCTACAAAGGTTGCTACAAACTATTCTTCACTTCTTGAAAAAGGTATGCAGGTTTCTCTCGGTTGTGTAACATCTGCTCCTTGTGCTGAATGGACTAACCTTTCTTATGATGATAATCTCTTCTTTATAACTCCGTCTGCTTCTAATGATGACGTTCCTAAATATGAAAACGGTTATCAAATGTGTTTTGCTGACGGAAATCAAGGCAAAGCTGCCGCTGAATATGTAAGCAAAAATTTTGCCGGTGAAACAATCGGTGTGTTCTATAAATCCGACGATAACTATTCAAACGGAATTTTCGAGCAGTTCAAAGCAAATATTTCTAAAGATGTTAAGCTTGTAGAAACAGTGTTTACCTCTGCAAACGAAACAAGCTTTGACTCACAAATTCAACAACTTAAAAATTGCAAATTCATTTTTATGCCTATCTATTACACACCTGCATCATTGTTTATGACACAGGCTAAGGGTATTATCGCTGATGATGCTGTTTATTACGGTTGCGACGGTTTTGACGGTATCGACTCTATTGAAGGTTTCGATATTAAGTCCGTTCCGCAACAGGTTTCTATGCTTTCACACTTTGATTCAAAAGCAACCGAAGGTGTTGCGGCTGAATTTATTAAGAAATATACCGATAAATTCGGTGCTGATACATTAAATCAATTTGCCGCTTCCGCTTATGACTGCGTATATGCAATTTATCAGGCGATGAAAAAAGCTAATGTTGATGATGTAACAATTTCGGCATCAGACCTTTGTGATATTTTAACCGAGACATTCCAAGGTGGATTTAAGTTCAAAAATGCCGTTACAGGCGCCGGTGATGATGTTTCTTGGGATAAAAACGGTTATGTAAACAAAACAGCAATCAAATTTATTATCAAGGATGCTAACAAGTAATAAAATTTAAGTTTGTGTCTTTTATTCAACTTGTCGGTTTATATCGGCAAGTTGAATTTTGCATATAGTTATTTAACAAAGTCAGGGGTTTATATGGAAATTATCACTACATTGATAAACGGACTTAGTATAGGCGGAATCTATGCAATGATTGCGCTTGGATATACTATGGTTTACGGAATTGCAAAGATGTTAAACTTTGCACACGGCGATATAATTATGGTCGGCGGCTACACCATTTATGTTTTTATGAACATTACCGGTCATCCGCTTATTGCAGTTGCCGTCGCTGTCGTCTTTTGCGTTCTTATCGGTGTTACTATTGAAAAGGTTGCATACAAACCGTTAAGAGGTGCCTCTCCCCTTGCCGTACTTATTACTGCAATCGGTGTTAGTTATTTGTTGCAAAGCTTGGCACAAATAATTTTCGGCTCAGCACCTAAAATGGTTCAATTTCCCGATATTAAACCTATACAAATAGGTTCATTAAAAATTCAAGTATATACTCTAATTACTCTTGTGGCTTCGATTATTGTAATGGTTCTTTTAACATTGTTTGTAAAATATACAAACATCGGCCGTGCAATGCTTGCAACATCAGAAGACAGGTCTGCAACCGAACTTATGGGTATAAATGTTAATAGCGTTATTACTATTACTTTCGCAATAGGTTCCGCACTTGCGGCACTTGCCGGATTATTTTATTTACTTAAAGCTCCTAATATTTCAAATACATTCGGTTCTATGCCCGGCATCAAAGCTTTTACTGCCGCTGTTATCGGAGGTATCGGATCTATTCCCGGCGCTATGCTCGGAGGAATACTTTTAGGAATGGTTGAGGCAATTTCATATAATATACCTGCTATTGCCCCCTATACTGATGCAATTGAGTTTCTCATACTTATTGTAATTCTCTTAGTTAAACCGGCAGGAATTCTTGGTAAGCGAAGGAGAGAAAAAGTATGAAAATTTTTCACTTTGGCAGAAAGTCTTTAAGCCATTATTACAGTACATTTGCAATTATTATTGCGGCTATTGTATTTTTTGTTTTATCTATCTCAATCGGGCTTGAAAAATCAACGATTTTTTTGCTTGAAAAGGTTATTATTGCCGTAATTTTGGCAGTATCCCTAAATCTTGTTGTTGGATTTTTAGGCGAACTTTCTTTGGGACACGCAGGATTTATGTGTCTTGGTGCATATTTGGGCGGTAAATTCGCTACGATTGTTGAGCCGACACTTGGTAAGGACAGTCCGCTTAATTTAGTTCTTTCAATATTGATTGGCGGTGCTGTTGCGGCAATTTTCGGTCTTGTTATCGGTTTGCCCGCTTTACGACTTAAAGGCGATTATCTTGCTATTGTTACGCTTGGTTTCGGCGAAATCGTAAAATCTGTTTTCCAAAACACAACCAGAGAATCTTTTGGCGGTGCATTGGGACTTGAAACACCGAGATTTAATAAAGATTACTTATTTATTTACTGTTTTGGTGCACTTATAATCTCGCTTTGGGTTTCGATTAACCTTATTAACTCAAAACACGGCAGGGCTATAACTTCAATTCGTGATAACGAAATTGCTGCTCGTGCCACCGGTATAAATGTTACAAAATACAAGCTTTTGGCTTTTACGGTTTCTTCGTTTTTTGCAGGTGTTGCCGGTGTGCTTTACAGCTTCTCAAACTATAATGTCCAAAGCTCTAAATTCGGATACAACTACTCAATCGAGATACTTGTTATGGTTGTTTTAGGCGGAATAGGTTCAATTAACGGCTCGATAATTGCCGCCGCATTGATTACTTTTATAAATACCGAACTTGCCCAAATACTTACGGGAAATTTAGCTGTACTACAAAATTTATTCTATGCGATTATTCTTATTGTAATTGTAATTTACGGTAACTCCCCTGCCCTTGCGGGAATTCGTGAGAAATACGATCCGAGTAAACTGTTCGATAAGAAGCGTAAAGACCCTTCTACTATCAAAAAAGATGATGCTAAATGGAATAAAATTCCTACTAAAATAGCTATGGACGAGCTTTTATCGGTTGATGTTTCAAACTCTGACGATAATGAGAACGACACCAACAACACCAAAGGAGGTAATTAACTTGGAACAAATTGTTTTAGAAACAAAAAACCTCGGAATTACTTTCGGTGGCTTAAAAGCAGTACAAGATGTTAATATTTCGATTAAGAAAAACCAAATTTACGGTCTTGTCGGACCAAACGGTGCCGGAAAAACTACAATTTTTAATCTTCTTACGGGCGTTTATCAACCAACAACCGGCTCATTTTTTCTTTGCGGTAGCGAGCTTAAAGGAAAATCACAGGAAACAATAAACCATTCGGGTATTGCGAGAACTTTTCAAAATATTCGTTTGTTTAACAATATGAGTGTAATTCGTAATGTTATGGTCGGTCTTTCTAATCAACCCGAATATAAGTGTGGATTTTTTACATCAGTTTTGCGACTTCCAAAGCATTTTAAGGTTGAAAATGCAATGCGCAATAAAGCAAAAGAGCTGTTAAAAATATTTGACTTATACGAAGAAAGAAATAATTTGTCATGCAATTTACCTTACGGTAAGCAAAGAAAATTAGAAATAGCAAGAGCCCTTGCTACTAATCCGACTGTGCTTTTGCTTGACGAACCTGCCGCAGGAATGAATCCAAATGAAACTGCCGACCTTATGGATACTATCAGATTTATCCGTGATAAATTTGATGTAACCGTTCTTCTGATTGAACACGATATGAAATTCGTTTCAGGGCTTTGCGACGAGGTTACGGTGCTCAATTTCGGTACTGTTCTTGCACAAGGTACTACCAAAGATGCGCTTAATGACCCTGAGGTTATTAAGGCATATATCGGAGGTTAATATGGCTTTACTTGAAATTAAAGATTTAGAAGTATATTATGGCGTGATTTGTGCCTTAAAGGGTATCAGCTTTGAGGTAAACGAAGGAGAAATTGTAACACTTATCGGCGCAAACGGTGCCGGAAAAACTACAACAATGCACAGTGTTGTAGGATTACTTCCTCCGAAAAACGGCAGTGTGTTTTTTGACGGTGTTGATATAACAAAACAACCCTGTCATAAAATAGTAAGAATGGGAATGACGCAAGTTCCGGAGGGACGCCATGTTTTTCAGGAATTAACTGTATATGAAAATCTGATTTTAGGCGGTTATCTTGTAAAAGACCAAAAGCAAATCAAGGATGATTTAGAAAAAATTTATACCCGTTTTCCAAGACTTGCCGAACGAAAATATCAAATTGCCGGTACTTTATCGGGCGGTGAGCAACAAATGCTTGCTATGGGTAGGGCTATGATGTCGAGACCAAAGCTTTTAATGCTTGATGAGCCGTCGATGGGACTCTCTCCCCTTCTTGTTGATGAAGTATTTGAAATCATTAAGGAATTTAATAATGACGGTACTACTATTTTATTAGTCGAACAAAATGCCGGTAAATCACTTGCGATTTCCGACCGTGCGTATGTTCTTGAAAACGGGCTAATAAGCCTTTCGGGTACAGGAAAAGAACTTATGGCAAGTGATGAAGTAAAAAAAGCCTATTTAGGCGGTTAATGCAATATTTAAGAGAGCCTTATTTAAGACTCTCTTTTTTTATACCATAATATCTAAAACCATCATAACGGAAAAACCGAAAATTATAGCCATTGTCGGATAATTTTCATTGAAGTCCCTGTTGCATTCCGAAATCAATTCCTTTGAGACAACATAAATCATACAACCCGCCGCAAAGCTCAGCGATATCGGAAGAACAATTTCAAACAGACTTACCAATATTGCACCTAATACACCGAAAACCGGCTCAACAAGTGCGGATGCTTGACCGATTAAAAAACTTTTACTTTTTGAATATCCGAATGTTCGAAGCGGTATTGATACCGCCGCACCCTCGGGAAAATTCTGTATGCCTATTCCCACTGCAAGCATTATTGCAGATATAAGCTCTGCTTGTGAAAAATTATCTTTAAGTGAGCCGAAAGCAACACCTACCGCAAGTCCTTCGGGTATATTGTGAATAGTAATTGATATAATCATCATCAATAATTGCTTGTTTTTTGACTGTTTAGTAACATCTCTGTTTTTTTCAAAGCAATTTATTGTTTTATTTATTAAATATAAAAAAATACCGCCGATTATGAAACCTAATGTAGAAAATACTCCGCCGAAATTACCGAATATTTCTTCGCCTTTTTCTATTGATGGCAAAAGTAATGACCAAAAAGATGCCGAAATCATTACACCTGACGCAAATCCGAGCATTAGCTTGTATAATTTATCGTTATTGCCGTTAAAAAACACGACAGTTCCGGCGCCAAGTGCGGTAATTCCCCATGTAAATGTTGTGGCTATAAGCGCAAATAGAATTATGCTCAAAAATAAAACCTCCTGTAATAATTATATTACGGAAGGTTTTTAATGTTAATTATTGCAAAGAAGCTTCACTTGTATTCGGCTCAGATTCAACCGACGCAACCGACTCGGTAGATGCTGTTTCGGATATAGTTGAAGAAGCCGTGCTTGATGTTTCTATTGTGGATGCCGTGCTTGAAACAGATGAAGTTGAAGAAACATTGTTTGAAGAGACAGCACTTGCCGAATCCTTCGGCAAAGAGGTATGCTTGCCGTCGCAAACTTCCGGTGTATGTGAAGGTACAAAATAACCTTCTCCGCAGTAATAACAATGCTCCCCTTTTAATTTACCGGTATATTTACAATATTTTTGCGTTTCAAGTTCTTTTAGGTTTTCAAATTCAATTACAGGTAAGTCCTTATGAATTTTGCTCATAACCGTATTCCAAACAGTTGCCGCCGCACCGCCGTTATTTACAACGCCGTTATTATCAAAACCGTACCAAACTGAGCCGACATAATAAGGCGTACCGGCAACCATCCAAAGATCATTTGATTCACTTGAAGTACCGGTCTTTGCATAGGCTTTCATTTTGCTGTAATTTCTAATACCTCTGCCCGTACCCTGAGAGCCGTAAACAACATTTTGCAAAAGCTTATTCATAATTGTAGAAGTTTCTTCGGCAATAGCCCTTTTACCGTCAACATCGGCAGTTAAAACAGCTTCTCCGGTAGCCCGTTCTACCTTATAATAAGTTGTTGGCTCAAAATACTTTCCGCCGTTACCGAAAATAGCATAAGATGCAGCCGATTCGGTTGTGGTGATGCCGTATGTGCAACCGCCGAGTGCAAGGGCGGCTAAATTTTTATCATTATCATTTAAGTATTTTAGGTTAAGCTTTTTTGTTAGAAAGTTATAGGATGTATCAATACCCAAATCTTTTAGAATATGACACGGAATCGTGTTAGCCGAGCGCTCAATAGCCTTTGATATTGTCATATTACCTGCGTAATAATTATACCATTCCTTTGGTCCCGATTTACCGTCCTTATAATAGTTTTGAAGCGGTTTGTCTTCAATAACCGAAGAATAATAAATAGTTCCGTTATCAATAGCAGGTGCATAAACACCAATCGGCTTCATAGTAGAACCGGGTTGTCTTGGGGCGGATGTTGCACGGTTTAGGCCTCGATTTACCATTTTTTTGCCTACTCCGCCGACTATGCCGACTATATGTCCCGAATAATCCATAATTGTCATAGCGGATTGAACATATTCTCCGTTTCTCTTTTGAGAAAAGTATTTAGATACATTTGAATAGACTTCTTCCATAGTAGTTTGAATAGAAGTATCAACAGTAGCATATATTTTATAACCGCCGTTATAAAGCATAACAGACGCCATTTCTTTATTGCAATTATATTTCTCGGCTAAATCGTCAACTAAATCTTCAATTAGAGCATCAACAAAATAATCGTTAATTGTTTCTTCGAAATCGGTTTTTTGCGTATTGTCCAATTTGATTTTTTCCCTGAATGCGGAAGAATATTCCTCCATATCAATATAACCTTGCTCATACATTAAATCAAGCACCAATGTCCTACGCTCGTCATTCTTTTCAATATCAGCAACAGGGTTATAAGCCGATGGATTTTTAGTGATACCTGCAAGGCAGGCACATTCGGAGAGGGTTAATTCATCAACATCCTTATTAAAATAGTAATTAGAAGCAACTTGCACACCGCAAATGCCGTTGCCAAGAGAAATAGTATTAAGATATGCTTCTAAGATAGTATCCTTACTCGTCATTTTTTCAATGGCAAGAGCGCGGATAATCTCACGGAATTTTCTTGAAGCATTTTGGTCATTATCCGAAGTAATGTTCTTAATTAGTTGTTGCGTAAGTGTTGAACCGCCTTGATTTCCCGAAAGAATATTTACAAAAGGCAACCAATTCAAAAAGGCGGCACCGGTTCTTTTCCAGTCAACACCGCTATGCTTATAAAATCGTTGGTCTTCCACAGCAATAAAAGCATTTATTAAGCTTTTAGGCATTTTATCAAGCTTAATCCAAATTCGGTTTTCGGTGCCGTGCAACCGCTTATATTCTTCCCATTTTTCTGTATCGTTATTTTTCACATAAACGATAGATGTCATATTCATTTCAAGATTTTCAATATTGTTGATTATATCGTTACACGAAAAGAAATCGAGCTTTGTAGTATCATTCTTTGATTTAGAAATCGAATACACCATAAAGAAGGACGATAATACAATACAAACAGAAATAACAATGCAAACTATTTTGAACAGCTTTTCCATAAAAACATCCTCCTTGTAAACTTTTTATATTTTAACACTTTTTATTAAAAAAATCAATTTAATTTGCATTTATTTACAAATAGTATATAATAGTATATTATAAATGAAAAAACAACGAGGTAAAGTAATGCTGAAACTAAAAAACATTCAAAAGAATTACAAAATCGGAGATACTGTTGTAAGAGCATTAAAAGGCATTGATGTTGAATTCAGAAATAACGAATTCGTATCAATTTTGGGCCCTTCGGGTTGCGGTAAAACTACCCTTCTAAATGTTATCGGCGGTCTTGATAGATACGATGAAGGCGATTTGATTATTAAAAATCGTTCGACAAAAGAATATAACGACCACGATTGGGATGCTTATAGAAATCATTCGATAGGCTTTGTTTTTCAAAGTTATAATCTTATTCCGCATCAAACCGTTTTACAAAATGTCGAACTTGCTTTAACAATTTCGGGTGTTTCGGCTTCAAAACGCAAGCAAATTGCGAAGGATGCTCTTGAAAAGGTAGGTCTTACCGACCAACTGAACAAAAAACCTAATCAAATGTCGGGCGGACAAATGCAAAGAGTTGCTATTGCCCGTGCGCTTGTTAATAACCCCGAAATTTTGTTGGCTGATGAGCCTACGGGTGCACTTGACAGCGAAACAAGTGTTCAAATTATGGATTTACTAAAAGAAATTTCTTCGGATAGACTCGTAATTATGGTAACACATAATCCGGAACTTGCCGAAAAATATTCAACAAGAATAGTAAGACTCTTTGACGGAAAAATTACCGATGATAACAATCCGTATAATTCCGACGATGAAACTCCTGCACAAAATCACAAAGAAAAAGGGACTTCTATGTCCTTTCTTACTGCGCTTTCTTTATCATTAAAAAACTTGTTTACAAAAAAAGCAAGAACAATTCTCACATCTTTTGCAGGTTCTATCGGAATAATAGGTATTGCCTTAATTCTTTCGCTTTCAAGCGGTGTTAATGCTTATATAAACAGAGTTGAGGAGGATACATTATCAAGTTACCCACTAACTATTGAAGAAAGCAGTACCGATATCGGCGAAATGATTTCAACACTTATGACAAATAAGGAAAATGCCAAAAATCATAAAAAAGATAAAATATATTCTAATGATATAATGTCTTCAATGATGACTTCTCTTATTAACGGCTCTACCGCAAATGATTTGGCGGATTTCAGAAAGTATCTTATTAAGAATAAAAGTGAAATAAGCGAATATGTATCCGACATAAAATATTCATATAAAACTACTATGAATATTTATACTCCCGATGGATATAAGGTAAACCCTTCTACTGTTTTTGAAAAAATGGGATTTAATACCGAAAACAAAGGAAATTCCTATATGAGCGGTTCTTCGGCATTTTCAAATGCTGAGGTTTGGAGTGAATTGCTTGATAATAAAGAATTGTTAAAAAAACAATATGATGTTATTGCAGGTCGGATGCCGAAAAAATCAAATGAAATTGTTGTAATTGTCGATAAAAATAATGAGATAAGCGATTATACTTTGTACTCGTTAGGTCTTAAAGACTCCGATGAGCTTACTCAAATTATCAAGGATGCAACCGAAGGCAAAGAAGCGCCTGAGCCTGAGCAAACAACATACACTTATGACGATATATTGAATTTGAAATTCAAGATTGTTTTGAATTCCGACTACTATTCAAAGAACGAAAACGGTGTTTATGAAGATAAATCAAGTGATGAGCTTTATCTTTTAGATATGCTCAAAAATGCAAAAGAACTTAAAGTTGTCGGTATTCTTCGCCCTTCGGAAGAAAATAAAGCATCTTCCACAAGCGGTACTGTCGGATATTTGAGTTCGCTGATGACCGATTTAATTGACGAAATTAACAATTCCGATATTGTTAAAGCACAAAAAGAAAATAAAGATACAGATATTTTAACAGGACTGCCCTTCCCTAAAACCGAAGATTTTACTATGGATGATATTAACAACTATATTTCGTCATTGCCAACTGACCAACAAGCGCAAATGAACGGTTATATAATGCAAATGAAAACACAAAATATGACCGATAAACAAATAACAGATAAATTTTCATCCTATATTAAAAACTCAATGAGTCAGTCAACCTATGAGGATAATTTGTTGTTACTCGGCGTTTCCGACATCAATTCTCCAAGCAGTATTAACATTTATCCGAAAGATTTTGAATCAAAAGAAAAGATTACTGATTTGATAAAAAAATATAACCGTAAAAAAGCAGAAGAAAAACAGATTAAATATACCGATTATATCGGTCTTATGATGTCTTCAATTACTACCATTATAAATGCAATAACTTACATTCTTATTGCTTTTGTCAGCATTTCACTTATTGTTTCTTCAATAATGATAGGTATTATCACATATATTTCAGTGCTTGAAAGAACAAAGGAAATCGGTGTTCTTCGCGCTATGGGTGCTTCAAAGCGTGATATATCCAATGTGTTTAATGCCGAAACGCTCATTGTGGGATTTTCTGCGGGTGTGATAGGAATTGGTATTACCCTGCTCTTATTAGTCCCTATAAACGCAATTATAAAAGCAATAACATCAATAAGCGGTCTTGCGATACTTCCGACAAAGGGAGCAATTCTCTTAATTCTTATCAGTATGTTCTTAACTTTAATTGCCGGATTGATACCGTCAAAAATTGCTGCTAAAAAAGACCCGGTTATCTCACTTAGAACTGAATAGTATAGTATAAAACGAGGGGCAAAACCCCTCGTTTTTTATGTATTTATATTCTCTTTTTTAATACCGAAAATCATTCTTAAAATACCGCTAATCAATTTCGGACTCTTAAAAACAACAACTTTCATAATGTCCTCCAAAACTATTTACAGCAAGAAATTCCAAGTATAATTACCCAAAACGCCAATACTGCAACAAGAAATTTCGGTGGGCAAAAACAGCTTATAAGCAGTCCTAATGCAAAAGTTATTGTTATAAGACCTTTGTTTACTGACTTTTTACGCATTTTTATCACCCTCCCGATACTATATAATATTTTAATATCAAGAAAGTGTTACAAAATAGAATTATGCCGGTATTACAAAAGCGACACCATCCATTGCGGAAATTTTTTGTAGTAAACCGTTAAAATCTTCGGAATTTGATATTGTAATAAAAAATCCGATATTACCGCTTATTCCGCTTTTAGCGGGTATCACTTCAATTAAAACATCGTCCAAAACATTTTTATGAATTTCGTCAAAAACGGTTACTGCAAATTCAGTGTTGGAAATTTCGGCATAAAGATTAGCACACATTTTTTGTTTGCGTTCAAATCTTGTGAGAAACGCAGCAGTAAAAACACAAAAAGCAGTAGCAATAAACGCACCGAAATAAAAGCCGAATCCCAAAGCAATACCGATAGCACCGGTAGTCCAAAGACCTGCCGCGGTTGTAAGTCCCGTAATCATACTTGTGTTTTTTACAATAATCATACCGGCACCTAAAAAACCGATTCCCGAAATAACTTGGGCGGCAAGACGATAGACATCACCTTGATAGTGAAGATTAAGATTACAAAACAGTCCTGTAAGCGAAGCAACACAGGCACCGATGCAAACAAGTATATGGGTGCGAAGACCCGCAGCACTTCCGTGTCTTCCCCTTTCGTAGCCTATTACTCCCCCTGCAATAGCACAAGAAGCAATTCTAATAATAACATCATACCAAGTTATAACGGCACTTTTATCATTAAAAATACTGTTTAATAATTCCATAATATCCTCCTAAAAGTGCTTTATAACAAAATCATCGTTATTTACGGATATTGAAATACCTTTTACATTTTGTTTTTCTATAATAATGTCAACAATTTTTCCTTCAATATTACGCCTTATAACATTCCTAATCTCTCTGGCACCGGTAACCCTTCCGTTAGCCTTATAAGATATAAGCTTACATACATTATCATCATACGAAAGTTCTATATGTTTTTCGCTTAAATTGTCGGAAAGCTCTTTTAAGGCAATGGAGGAAATTTTATTAAGCGAATCTTCGCCAAGCGGTTTGAAAACAACAATTTCATCTATTCTTGCAATAAATTCGGGACGCAAAAATTCATTGAGTGCCTTAATAACCTTTTCCTTTGAAGCATCTTCGATTGATTTGCCGAAGCCCAAAAGATTTTCGGTTTTTGTACTACCTGCATTTGAGGTCATAACAATTACAGTGTTCTTAAAGTTTACAATTCTGCCTTGCGCATCGGTAATATGACCTTCATCAAGTATTTGTAACAGCACATTCAAAACATCAGGATGTGCTTTTTCAATTTCATCAAATAAAATAACACTATACGGCTTTCTTCTGACCTTTTCGGTTAATTGACCGGCTTCGTCATATCCTACATATCCGGGAGGCGCGCCGATAATCCTCGATACAGAATGTTTTTCCATAAACTCCGACATATCAAGTCTTATCATAGTTTCAGGTGTGCTGAAAAGTTGTTCGGATAACACCTTAACCAAATGAGTCTTACCGACACCCGTAGGACCTACAAAAATAAAGGATGCAGGTCTTTCGTTGCCGCCGATATGAATACGAGAACGCTTAACGGCATCAGAAACAAGTTTTGTTGCTTCCTCTTGACCTATAACCCTACTGTTCAAATTATCGTTAAGTGAAATTAGCTTTTGATAGTCGGTTTCTTCAATTTTTGATGCGGGGATTCCCGTCCAAATCTCAATAACCTTTGCCAATTCTTTTTCAGTTACGGTATTATCGGCAGCGGCCTCATATAAACCGTTTGCAACCGCTTTATATTTCTCAATTTCAGCCTTCAAAATGGCTTGTTGTTCGTAATCGGTGTTTTCCGCATCTTCGGTAAGCTTTTCGAGTTTTCCGGAGGCAACCGCAACCTTTTTATTTGCTAAATAAAGTTCATCAATAGCTTTGTTTTGAAGAGAGGTGCAAGCACAAGCCTCATCAATAAGGTCAATAGCTTTATCGGGCAAAAATCTATCGGTAATATATCTTTCGGATAGTATTACGGCAGTTCGAATAATATTATCGGGTATAACAACATTATGAAAGCCCTCGTAATATCCTTTAACGCCTAACAAAACTTCAATAGTTTCATCTATTGTTGGCTCCTCAACGGTTACAGGTTGAAATCTTCTTTCAAGCGCGGCATCCTTTTCTATATACTTTCTATACTCCTTAAAGGTTGTAGCACCGATTACCTGTATTTCCCCACGGGATAATGCGGGTTTTAGTATATTAGCGGCATTCATAGAGCCTTCCGCAGAATCACCTGCACCTACCAAATTATGAATTTCGTCAATGAACAAAATAACATTTCCTAATTCTTTTACCTCTGAAATAAGCCCCTTCACACGACTTTCAAACTGTCCTCTGAATTGTGTTCCGGCAACAAGACTTGTAAGGTCAAGCAAATATATCTCCTTATCAAGCAAACGAGCAGGGGCATCGCCGGAGGCAATTTTTAATGCTAATCCCTCGGCAATAGCGGTTTTGCCTACACCCGGCTCGCCGATAAGGCAAGGATTATTTTTAGAACGGCGAGACAAAATTTGAACGGTACGGTTAAGCTCTTTTTCACGACCGATAATAGCGTCAAGCTTACCGTTTTTTGCTTTATATGTTAAATTTTCGCAATATTGGTCTAAAAATCTCTTTTTCTTCTTTTTAGATTTTTCTTCGGGTTTTGAAGCTTTTGAATTACCGTTTGTCTTTTCGGCTTCACCTGATTTTTCTTCGCTACCGCCAAAAAGATTTTTCAAAAAAGGAATTGCGGGGGCTGTACCCATATCAAACGAATCATCATCTGAAAAATCTTCGTTTTCAGGTGAAATCATTTCCATAAACTGATCACTCATCATCTCAATGTCTTCGTCAGTCATATTCATACTTTTAAGCATATCATCAACAGGCTTTATTCCTAAGCTTTTCGCACATACAAGGCATAAACCCTCAGGCTCACTTGTTGGATTTGCAGGGTTAGAAAGAAAAACAACAGCAGGTCTTTCTTTGCATTTTGAACATAGTTTCATTAAATTTGCTCCTTGGGATATATTAAAATTTCAGAAAAGAGAAAATACCTGTTTTAGGTAAAAAATCTCTGACTAAAATAATTACATAAGAATTATTAACGGATTTTTCATTAAAAATCCAAATTCCGTTCTTTGTAGTATCTACAACAAAAATGAGAATAAGACAAAAAACAAGAGAAATGATTATACCTTTCGGTATGCCGATAATAAAGCCTAAACGGCGGTTTAAGCCCTTTGCAAATGAATGTTTTACAATCTTATCAAGTAATTTTGCGATAAATTTCACTAAAATATTAAGAACGGTAAAAAGCAAAATGGAAACAATTAAAGATATGATTTTAATAGCAGTCGGTTTTACAATTTTATCAGATGCTTTAACAGCCGCCGTTTGAATGCCGTTTGAAACATTTTTATCAATAGTATCAATAAATTTGTCCTTATATTTAGAAACAGATGAATTTGAACGAATA
Organism: Ruminococcaceae bacterium UBA1741; assembly: GCA_002315685.1. Classification (GTDB taxonomy): domain Bacteria; phylum Bacillota; class Clostridia; order Oscillospirales; family Acutalibacteraceae; genus UBA737. Next base: position 8,247 of record DCHX01000033.1, on the reverse strand, counting down.
AGCTTTGGAATTGCGTCCCAAACATTATCGGTAATATTTTCGGTACCGTCATTAGAATCTTTTTGAACAGCGGATATAATTGACGGTTCTATTTTTAGATCATAAATCTTTTCGGCAATCGGGGTACTTACTGAATTTACGAAAATAAGTATCGCAATAAAACCGACAAGCTCTATAACAGTTCTTGTAAAACCGTATTTTGCGGAAATAATCGCACAAATCAGTATAATCGCCAAAATAATCAAATCAATAACTATACTCATAAAATACCTCTTATTTTATTTCAAATGATTGTATTGAATTATCTAAAACGGTATCAATCGAATGTGTTCCGGTTACAGCTAAAAATTTAGCGCCGTAACCACATTCACAAGAAGAAATCAAATTACCTTTAACATCATAAATATATGCATTTGAGTCGCCGAGTAGATACACGTGTGAATTTTTAAGCTTTATATCATTTATGTTACCGTAAAACTTAAACTCGAAAAGCGACTCGCCCTTTTTTGAAAGATACTTAATAGTATTATCCCTTAAATCACTTTCACGGTTCAAAATAACAATCGCACCCGAATCGCTTATTCTAAAACCCGAAACCTGATAATCGGATTTGTTTTCTGATTTATTACCGTTTGACCACCTAATAAAGTCATAACCCTTTGAGGATAACACATAAACACCTTTACTGTTCGCCTCAACCGAATAAATTGATTCATTTTCGTAATCGAAAGTGTTCGTAGGGTCGGTGTTATTTATGTTGAACAAATATAGTTTTGTTGATATTTCTCCGTTATTGCCGTTCATTGTTGAAACGGCTATTTTTTTACCGTTTGGAGAAATGCAAACCGAGTTAATAAGTTCTTTTGCGCAGTTCCAAGTGAAAACAGCATTAAATTTTTTATTATAAACAGTAAATTTAGACGCATATTCGTCGGAATATGAAGCAATAACATAATAGCCCGAGTCGGAAATATTTGCAGTAATAATTTTTGAGCTTTCGGTGTTTGATTTCAGTTCTTTTTTTACGGTACTGATAGAGTAAGATTCGTTACCCTGATCAAAAATAATTGCTCTTGTATTTGAGGTTTTTATGCACGGATTAGAATATCCGTGAAATCTATCGCTTATTATTTTGCCCGAGTTTGATATAGATACAAGATTTGTTTGGTTTAACAAATAGTAATAATTATCTCTTGATACAACATCAATGCTTGTGCCTTCTCCGACTGTAATAGGATATTTTCCTGAACCGGCGGAAGAAATAAAGTTATTAAGCGTTTCAAAAATTCCGACCGGGAAAAGAAAATGCGCAACAATAAAACAAATAAGCAAAATTGATACAATGCAAAACAAAACTCTTATTTTGAATTTTGTTTGAAGCTTCTTGCCTCGAATAACCTTCGGCACCATTTCATCCTGTTCTTTTATCGAAGAACGGATTCGGTGCATTTTTATATTATTTGTATTGTCGGTTATTTTGTTTTTCAGAGAGCCTTTATGACTTTTTTTCTTTTTGTAATCAGGCAATTATAACCCACCATTCAGTTAATAAAATACTTTATTTAGGAAAAGTCCCTTAGGAGATAACGTGTTTCCGCCTAAACTTCTGTCTTTTGAAATAAAAATCTCATTTGCAATATCCTTGTCGATACTACCGTTTGAAATTCCAACCGCCGTACCGGCAATAATTCGCACCATATTATACAGAAATCCGTTTGCCGTAATGCTGAATTTCAATAAGTTGTTTTCTCGGTAAATATCACATTCGGTTACATTTCGCACAGTATCCTCAACCGTACGACCGGACGAAGAAAATCCGCAAAAATCGTGTTCTCCGATAATTGTATTGCAAAAATACTTGATTTTTTCTACATCAAGAGTCTTTTCAAGTCTTAATGAATATCTATCAAGAAAGGGATTAGTTATACCGTAATAAAAATTATAGACATAATTTTTGCCCAAAACATTATAACGAGCGTGAAAATCATTCGGGACTTCTTTATATTCAAGAACGGCAATATCATTAGGCAAACAAGAATTAAGACCTCGAATAAACGCACTTTCGGGTATGCTGTCTTCGCAGTCTAAATGGCAGTAAAATTCCTTTGCGTGAACTCCTGCATCGGTTCTACTGCAACCCGTAATCGGAATTCTTGTTCCGAGAACGCTTTCTATGGCATTTTGCAAGGTTTCTTGAATTGTAATACCGTTTGGTTGAACCTGCCAACCGTGATAATTTGTTCCGTCATAGGATATTTTTATTAGAACCCGTTTCAAAACAATACCTCAAAACAAATAATTTAATATAGCAATACCTAAGCAAAAAATTAAACAAAACAAAAACGCAAATAAATCCTTTGCGGAGCATTTTAATATTTTCATTCTTTGCCTATCTCCGTTTACCGAATAGCAACGGCATTCCATTGCCTCAGCCAACTCATAAGCTCTTCTGACCGATGATATAAGCAATGGAATAAGTATCGGAATTAAAGCGTTAATTTTTTCTTTAAGCCTACCATTCTCAAAATCAGCACCTCTCGCCTTTTGGGCATTCATAATCTTTTGCGTTTCTTCAACTAATGTGGGAATAAAACGAAGAGCAATTGTCATCATCATAGCAAGAGTATGAACGGCGTTTTTAAGGCCTAAAATTTTAAGAGGAGACAAGAGACGCTCAATAGCATCGGTAAGGTCGTTAGGAGTTGTAGTATAGGTTAATACGGAACTAATAGCGATTAAAAGAACGATGCGAAGCGCAAAATAAAACGCCTTATAAATACCGCCCGTAGTAAGTGTCAGTTTCCAAAAACCAAACAACTCTTTACCTTCATTTGTATAAAACAAATTTATTAAAGCTGTAAAAATGATAATAGGTAAAATTGCCTTAAAGTTTTTAAGATATATTTTTATCGGCACTTTTGTGAAAATTACTGATAGCAAAACAAAAAGAAAGGCTAATAATAGTGCATAGATATTTTTTGTGATAAAAATAAAGACGATTTGTAAAATAAGAAGTAAAATCTTTATTCTCGGGTCAAGCGAATGAACAATAGATTTAGTATCAAAATATTGTCCGAAGGTTATATCTTTAAGCAAAATGCTCGCCCCTTTCTTTTAATTCTAAAAGATAGGATACAGCATCTTCAATGGTAAATATTTTTTTACTAACGGGAAAGCCTTTTTCTTTAAGGTTTGAAAACACCTTTGTAACAATCGGAACATTAAGTCCTATGCTTTTAAGAGTTTGGTCATCGCCGAAAACATTTGCTACCGTGTCAAACTTAATGAGTTTTCCTTTATTCATAACTAAAAGCTTGTCGGCAAGTTGCGCCATATCTTCCATATTGTGCGATATAATAATAACTGTTGCATTATACCTTTTACGATAGTCTTCTATCATTTTTATAACACTTTTTCTGCCAATAGGGTCAAGACCTGCGATAGGCTCATCAAAAATAATTACCTTTGGGTTCATAGCCATAACACCCGCAATAGCTATGCGCCTTTTTTCTCCACCGGACAAATCAAACGGCGATTTATCAAGATATTCGTTATTTATTTCTAAAAGTGAACAAATATCTCTGATTCTTTTATCAAGCTCTTCTCCGTCAAGTCCCATATTTTTAGGCCCGAAGGCAATATCTTTATATACGGTTTCTTCAAAAAGTTGATATTCTGGGTACTGAAAAACAAGTCCTATTTCCGAACGGATTTTTTTAATCTCTTTCGGCTTTTCCCAAATATCAGTGCCGTTATACAGAATTTTGCCCGAAGACGGCTTAATAAGACCGTTTAAGTGTTGAACAAGCGTAGATTTTCCCGAACCGGTATGACCGATTATTCCGATAATCTCGCCTTGAAACACACTAAACGAAACATCATTGACAGCATCAAAACTGAACGGTGTTGACTCATCATAAGTATGAGTCAGATTTTTAACTTCCAAAATGGGTTGCAATTAAATTCCCTCCGAATGAAACGCCTTTAATATTGTGTCGGCTGTCTCTTCAATAGAAATATTTTTTGTATCAACATTAAAACCACTGTTTTTAAGTGATAATAATAATTCGGTAGTTTGCGGTACATCAAGACCTACATTTTTAAGCATTTGCGCATCGCTGAATACATTTATAGGGGTATCGTCAGCATAAACCGCACCGTCATTCATAACGATAACTCTATCGGCATTTTGCGCTTCTTCCATAAAATGAGTAATAAGAATAACCGTAATGTTTTTTTCTTTATTAAGCTTTTCGATAGTCTTAATAATTTCTTTTCGGCCCTTAGGGTCAAGCATAGCGGTAGGTTCATCTAAAACAATACATTCAGGCTCCATAGCAATTATACCGGCAATAGCAATTCTCTGCTTTTGACCGCCCGAAAGATGATGCGGAGCGTTTTTTCTGAAATCATACATATCTACCGCTTTTAGTGAGCTATCTACCCTATTGCGGATTTCTTGCGGCGAAAGCCCTAAATTTTCAGGACCGAATGCAACATCCTCTTCAACAACAGAGGCTAAAAGCTGATTATCGGGATTTTGAAAGACCATACCGACTCTGCGTTTAACTTCAAGCTCGTATTTTTCGTCCTTAGTGTTTATACCGTCAACAAGCACATCTCCGCTATCAGGCTTATATAAGCCGTTAAGAAGTTTAGCAAGAGTTGACTTTCCCGAGCCGTTATGACCTAAAATTACGGTAAAACTCCCCCGCACAATATTGAGCGAAAAATTTTCAATAACGGTTTTTGTTTTTTCACTGTTGCTATATTCAAATGTAACATTTTTAACTTCAATAATACTATCTTTAATCATTTTTTATCCAAACCGTAGTAGCACCGCAGGGTAATGTAATATCCCTATTAGTAACTTTAAGTCCGATTTCCTCAGTGTATAATGTATCGTTTTTGCCGACATTAAAATACTGTCTTACCATATAGTTTAATATTGTCGGCGAAAGACCGCCTGTATATGAATTCAAAAAGAAAAACAAAGGGTTATCCGACATTATTTGCGAAACAGATTTAAGTAAATTTCCAAGTTGAAGTTCAAGCTTCCAAATTTCTCCCGAAGGACCTCTTCCGTATGAAGGCGGATCCATAATTATTGCATCATATTTATTGCCACGCCTAATTTCTCTTGCGACAAACTTCATACAGTCATCAACCAACCACCTAACAGATTTGTCGTCAACACAAGAAGCCTTTGCGTTTTCTTTTCCCCAAGAAACCATACCTTTTGATGCGTCAATATGTGTAACCCTTGCCCCTGCTTTCAAACAAGCAACGGTAGCGGCACCGGTATAGCCGAATAAATTAAGCACGGAAATATCGCGATTGGCATTTTTAATTAACTCGGTTGCTAATTTCCAGTTAACGGCTTGTTCAGGAAAAAGTCCCGTATGCTTAAAGCCCATAGGTTTAAGACAAAAGGTCAAATCATTATAATCGACAGTCCACATATCCGGGACATTCTTTTTATTTTCCCAATATCCTCCGCCGGAATTTGAACGATGATATATAGCGTGTGGATTTTTCCAGCGCTCATCTTTTCTTTTACCGGTCCAAATTATTTGAGGATCGGGACGAATAAGAATAATATCTTTCCAGCGTTCAAGCCGTTCTCCGCCTTCGGCATCAATAAGTTCATAATCTAAAAAATCAGATACAGTTCTCATATTTTTTCCTTACAGTAATGATTGTTGTGAAGAAGAATTAGGTTTAAGACCTAAATGCTCATAAGCAAGAGGAGTTACACAACGACCTCTCGGCGTACGGGCTAAAAAGCCGATTTGCATAAGATATGGCTCATACACATCCTCAATGGTTATTGCTTCGTCGCCAACAGCCGCAGCAAGTGTTTCAAGACCGACAGGTCCGCCGCCGTAATTTGTAATTATTACATTCAGCATCTTTCTATCGAAATCATCAAGCCCTAATTCATCAATGTCAAAACGGGAAAGAGCCGCTTGTGCTACATTTTCGGTAATTTTGCCGTTAAAGTCAACCTGAGCTATATCTCTGACACGCCTTAACAGTCTATTTGCAATACGCGGAGTTCCTCTTGAACGGGAGGCTATTTCTAACGCTCCGTCCATATCTGTTTCAATATTAAGAATAGTGGAAGAACGCATAACAATTTCAGCTAATTGTTCAGGCGTGTACATTTCAAGTCTTAATAAAACACCGAATCTATCTCTAAGCGGTGCGGTAAGCTGACCCGAACGGGTTGTAGCACCGACTAATGTAAAATGCGGAACATCAAGTCTTATAGAACGGGCAGACGGGCCTTTACCGATGATAATATCGAGAGAAAAATCTTCCATTGCGGGATACAGTATCTCTTCAATATTTCTTGAAAGACGGTGAATTTCGTCGATAAATAAAACATCGCCCTCATTTAGAGAAGTGAGTATTGCAACCAAATCGCCCTGCTTTTCAATAGCGGGACCGGAAGTAACACGAAGATTAACCCCCATTTCCTTTGCAATAATACTTGCAAGGGTTGTCTTACCAAGTCCTGGAGGTCCGTACAACAAACAATGGTCAAGCGATTCATTACGAAGCCTTGCCGCCTTTATGTAAGTAGCAAGCGAACTTTTGACCTTATCCTGACCGATATATTCGTTTAATGTTTTAGGACGCAATGTAATCTCATTATCGTTATCATTATAGGAATATTCCGGAGATACTATTCGATTTTCAAAATCCATTTCTTCTATCATACTTATAACCATTCCTTTCCGCTTTCGCTTTTAGGCACAAACGACCAAAGAAAAGAATGGTCATAAAATGCCATGTTTTTTCGGTTGCCTCGCAAGGGGCGAGAAAAACGGCGCGTTATAATTTTTTACGTTTGGAAGATTTATCTTTCGAACTTAAAATCTCCCTGAAAGCGTTCTAAGCGATTGTTTTATCAGTTCATCGGTAGAAAGCGAGGTGTCTAAACGGCTTACCGCTAAGGAAGCTTCACTTTGAGTGTAACCGAGTGAAACAAGTGCTTCAATCGCCTCTTTTGACGAAGTGTTTGAAGAAGCGTTACCTATTTTCTTTATACTGTCAATTTGATTTGAAACACCGACAGAACCGATTTTATCTTTAAGTTCAAGCACAATTCTTTGAGCAAGCTTAATTCCGACACCCGAAGCAGCGGTTAATGATTTTGCATCTTCACTTGCAATATACAAAATAACCTTGTCAGGCGTAAATTCCGATAAAATTGCAATCCCGATTTTAGGTCCTACTCCGCTTACAGATGTAATTAACTTAAAGACATCAAGTTCTTCCTTCGTAGCAAAACCAAATAGGTCAAGTGCATCCTCACGGACAGCAAGATAAGTATGTAAAAAAACGATTTCACCGATACCGCCTATTTGTGAAAAAGTGTTATTAGTAATGGCGCATTTGAAACCAACGCCCGAACACTCGACAACGGCAATATTTTGTTCTTTAATTAAGAGTTTTCCGTTTAGAGAAGCAATCATATTTATGACGATTCCTTTCCGCTTTCGCTTTTAGGCACAAACGACCAAAGAAAAGAATGGTCATAAAATGCCATGTTTTTTCGGTTGCCTCGCAAGAGGCGAGAAAAACGGCGCGTTATAATTTTTTAAGTTTGGAAGATTTATCTTTCAAACTTTACCACCTTTTTGAAGTTTACCGAATAAATTACCGGTTGAATGACCGTGGCATATTGCAAGAGCCAAAGCATCGGCAGTATCATCAGGCTTAGGGATTTTTTGAAGCGACAAAAAGCTTTTAACCATTTCCATAACTTGTCTTTTTTCTGCTCTTCCATAACCCGTAATCGACTGTTTTACCTGCAACGGAGTATATTGAAAAACAGGAATACCCATACGCTCGCAGGCAAGTAAAATTACGCCTCGTGCTTGTGCAACATCTATCGCAGTTGTAGTATTAGTATTGAAATACAGTTTTTCAATGCTGACACAATCAGGTTTATATTTTTCCAATAAACTACTGATATCCGTAAAAATATCATTAAGCCTTTTTGAAAAATTAACACCGGCTTCGGTAGTAACGGCACCGTACCCGACAGTAGAAAATCTAACACCGTCATAAGTAATAACACCGTACCCTACTATTGCATAACCGGGGTCAATACCGAAAATTACCATATAATCCCCTATTATCAAATATTATCTTGTATTATATCATAATACTGTAAATTCTTCAACTGTTTTTACAAATATATTATTAACAATTTGTTGGTTTGTCAATGATGTG
>DCHX01000020.1 GCA_002315685.1 Ruminococcaceae bacterium UBA1741 | reverse complement strand
GTGATAGGATTTTTGCTTTTTCGTTATACAATAAAAAACGGTAGCACCTTTCGGCACTACCGTTCTTTATTGGTGGAGGCGGGGAGAGTCGAACTCCCGTCCAAAAATCTATTCCTTACGGCGTCTCCGAGCGCAGACAGTCGTTTACATTCCCTCGCCATTACGCCGAATGTCAGGCTTAAAGACTCAGTAGGCTCAAAGTCGTGACGAAAGGCGAGCCGACCTTTCGTTCATGTTCACCGCTAAATGACGCCCTTTAAGAGTCGCGGTACTCTCTTATCGGACGGCTGCTATCAAGCAGCTAATTGAACTGAATTGTTGTCAGTTAATTTTAAGATGCAGATTTTTAAGTGGTTCTGCACCACTGCTCGCTTCCGTAAGTTCAAAATCCCTGTCGAAACCTTTACGCCCCCGTGTTTAATGAGATAGATAAGTCGCAACAATAAATAACAAAGTAATGAAAATTTACCTGTTTTGTTCTTTTAAGGCACGCTCAATGGCACGGTTAGCATCCTTTTTTGCGGCAACAGCACGCTTATCGTGTAATTGCTTACCCTTGCACAATCCAAGCTGTACCTTAACCCTCGAACCCTTAAAATACAAAGAAAGAGGAATAAGCGTAAGGCCTTGTTGCTTAACCTCACCGAAAAGACGCATAATCTCACGCTTGTGCATAAGCAGTTTTCTATCACGCTTTGAATCACGGTTAAAAATATTGCCGTATTCATAAGGGCTTATGTGCATTTGCTTGATGTACATTTCGCCGTCATCAATACCAACCCAAGCATCTTTAAGATTAACATTACCTTGTCTAATCGACTTGACCTCGGTACCACACAAAGAGATTCCCGTCTCATATGTTTCCACGACATAATACTCGTGATATGCCTTTTTGTTGGTAGCAATGGTTTTTGTGTTTTTCAAGACAGTAATCTCCTTATTTTATGCAGTATAAGGAGTATAACACAACTTAAAAGTATAGTCAAGGGAATAAGAGTCGAAAAATGCGGTAAAACTATTATAAAAAAAGGAGCAGACAAATGGAATATTTCAAAATAGTTTTAATGTCATTATCTTCACTTTTTGTCTTATTTATTCTAACAAAACTAATGGGTAACAGACAAGTATCAGAGCTTACAATGTTCGACTATATTATAGGCATAAGCATTGGCTCAATAGCGGCTGAAATGGCAACCGACCTTGAAAAACCGCTTTACGGTGTTATAGCAATGGCGGTATATGCACTTTCGGCAGTTTTAATTTCTTACCTTACAACAAAATTTTACTCAATCAGAAAAATATTTTTCGGTAAAAGCATTGTTTTAATGCGAAAAGGTAAAATTTCAAAAGAGGGACTAAAAAAGGCACATCTTGATTTAAGTGAATTTCTTATGCAATCAAGAACGGCGGGTTATTTTGATATTTCAAATATAGATACGGCATTTATGGAGCCAAACGGAAAAATAAGCTTTTTGCCGTTTTCGAACGCAAGACCGGTAAATTCGGAGGATTTGAAGATAGTTCCTCAAAATGACGGTATTTTTGTAAATGTAATTTCTGACGGAAATATAATCATAAGCAACCTGAAAAAGCTTGGATTTGATGAAAATTGGTTAAATTGTGAGCTTAAAACAAAAGGAATAAAAAGCGTGTCTGATATTTTACTTGCAACCCTAAATGAAAATGGAAAACTAAATATTATTGAGATATTATAATATTATAATATTGCCGATATTTGAAAACTTGACAACAAATTAAGGTTGTAGTACAATTTATAAGTATAATTATAAATATAAATATATTTAATTGTGCTGTCCGCTTCTGTTGCACGGGTAGTGTGGCAGGTGCGGATTTGTTTTCAGAAGGAAAAGTTTGAAAGATAAATCTTCCAAACTTTAAAAATTATAACGCGCCGTTTTTCTCGCCTCTTACGAGGCTACCGAAAAACATGGCATTTTATGACCATTCTTTTCTTTGGTCGTTTGTGCCTAAAAGCGTAGCAGAAGGAATGGTCATAAATATGATTTCAAAAAAGATGGAAATGCTCGGTAAGCAACCTTCAAAAATCAGAGAGATTTTCGAGTATTCAAACAAGAGAAGAAAAGAAATAGGTGCCGAAAATGTTTTTGATTTCAGTTTGGGAAATCCTAATATTCCTGCGCCGAAAGAGGTTAACGAAACAATTATAAGGCTATTAAATGAGCGCGACAGTATTGATGTTCACGGATACACCTCGGCTATCGGCGATTTGAACACAAGAACGGCTATCGCTAATAACATAAACAAGCGTTTCGGATTTTCGGCTCAACCGTCTGATATTTATATGACAAGCGGTGCGGCCGCATCCCTCGAAATTACGATTAAGGCGCTTTGTAATGAGGAAGATGAGGTTATTGTTTTAGCTCCGTATTTTCCTGAATACAAGGTGTTTATTGAGAATGTAAATGCAAAAGTTGTTGAGGTTTTATGCCGTGAAAACGACCTCCAAATTGATACAAATGCAGTAAAATCGGCAATAACCGAAAAAACAAAAGCTATTATCATAAACTCACCTAATAACCCGTCGGGTGTTGTTTTTCCCGAGAGTGATATAAAAGCACTTGCAAAGGTATTAAATGATTACAGCAATAAGTCGGGAGAACCTATTTATATTATTTGCGATGAACCGTATAGAGAAATTATTTACGGAAACATTGAGGTTCCGTACATACCGAATATTTACGATAACACTATTGTTTGTTATTCATACAGTAAATCCTTGTCATTACCCGGAGAGCGTATCGGCTATATTCTGGTTTCTAATAAGGCAAAGGACAATAAGGATGTTTATGCAGCTGTTTGCGGTGCCGGAAGGTCGTCGGGATATGTTTGTGCTTCAAGCTTGTTCCAGTATGTTATAGCCGAATGTGACGGACTTGCTCCTGACATTGAAAAGTATGCCGAAAACCGCAATTTGCTTTATGATTCTCTATGTGAAATCGGATATAATGCCATAAGACCGGACGGTGCATTTTATCTCTTTATAAAATCGTTAGAGGAAGATGCAAACGAGTTTTGCGAAAAGGCTAAAAAGTATGAGCTTATGTTGGTGCCGAGCGATTCATTCGGTATTAAGGGCTATGTCAGAATTGCTTACTGTGTAAGCTATGAACAAATCGAGCGTTCCATACCGTCATTTAAGAAACTTTTTGAGGAATATTGCGGGTGATAATATGTCCGACCTTTTAAGTGCAAGAAACAAAATTAACCGTATTGATGAGGAAATGATTAAACTCTTTGAGGAACGAATGGATGCGGTTTTTGAGGTTGCAAATTACAAAAGGGAAGTCGGCTTGCCGATTGAAGACACAACGCGTGAAAATTTAATAATTGCGGAAAATACAAAAAAAGTTAAAAATCCCGATTACCGTCCTTATTATAATGATTTTTTGAAAAACAATATCAGCATATCAAAAGCATATCAAAAAAGGATTGTTTCGGGTGCTTCTATTGCAGTAAACGGAAGTCTCGGTGCTTTTGCCGATATTACTGCATCGAAGGTGTTTTCGGGAGCTTCAATAGAGCCTTTTTCTGATTTTACAGATGCTTACAATGCCGCAAGTGACGGAAAATGCGATTATGCTTTTTTACCTCTTGAAAACAGTTTTGGCGGAGATGTCGGTGCTGTTCTTGACCTTGCTTTTTTCGGCGACCTTTATATTAACGGGATTTTCGAGGCCGAAATAGTACAAAATCTTTTGGCAAAAAAAGATACCGATATTAAGAATATTAAAACTGTATTAAGTCATCCTCAGGCATTGTTGCAATGTGCGTCTTTTATCAAAGAATACAAATTCGAAACAGAGGAAACCGCTAATACCGCCATTGCCGCTAAAAAGGTTTTTGAAAGCAATGATAATACCGTTGCTTCGATAGGTAGTAAAGAACTTGCAAAAAGATTTGACTTAAAAATACTAAAAGAGCATATTAACGAAAGCAATTCGAACACTACAAGATTTGCTGTGTTTTCAAGAAGCAGAAAAGAACCCTCCGACAACGATAACAGGTTTATTTTGACATTTACCGTAAAGAATACTGCGGGTGCGCTCTCAAAGGCAATTTCGGTAATAGGCGAGTACAGATTTAATTTGTTGACATTAAAATCAAGACCTAACAAGATTAGTAATTGGAACTATTACTTTTATGTTGAGGGAGAAGGCAACATAAATTCCGAGAACGGAAAGAATATGATACATTCGCTTAAAGCTTGTTGTGAAGACTTAAAAATTGTGGGTAGCTATGAAAAGGAAGTAAAGGTGAAAAGCGTATGAAAAACACTTTCGGAAACAGTGTAACAATTACACTTTTCGGAGAAAGTCACGGCGATTCTATCGGCGCCGTTCTTGACGGTATTCCCGCAGGAATTAAAATTGATAAAGCCTTTATAGAAAACCAACTTTCAAAAAGGCGTCCTTTTGATAATATTTCTACAAGCAGGGTTGAAAACGACAACTTCAAAATCATTAGCGGACTAAACGGGGAATATACCTGCGGTGCGCCTATTTGTATTATTATTGAAAACGAAAACATAAAATCGAACGATTATAATGAAATTAAACATCTGCCGAGACCGTCCCATTCCGACTACTCGACATTTTGCAAGCACGGTAAATACGGCATTTTGCCCGGCGGAGGACATTCAAGCGGTAGGATAACCGCACCGATAGTTGCTATGGGTGCTATTGCTATACAAATCCTAAAAAACAAGGGTATATTTATCGGAACACATATTAAAAGTATTTATGATATAAACGATAGAGAATTTTCGGATTACAAGAAAGATATTGAAAAACTGAACGATGCTTGTTTTGCGGTATTAGATGATGTGATTTCTCAAAAAATGCAGGATAAAATAAGGTTTGTAAAATCTCAAAACGACAGTGTCGGCGGTGTGCTTGAAACTGCTGTAATCGGTCTTGACGGCGGAGTGGGAGAGCCATGGTTTGATACGCTTGAAGGTATGCTTTCTCACGGACTTTTTTCTATCCCCGCCGTAAAGGGAATAGAGTTCGGCAAAGGCTTTGATATTACAGAAATGCTCGGTTCTTCGGCTAATGACGAGCTTTATATTCAAAATGAAAGAATAGGTAGTTTATCGAATAATTCAGGCGGAATTTGCGGCGGCATTTCTAACGGCGAACCGATTATTTTCAGACTTGCGGTTAAGCCTACACCCACGATATTAAAAGAACAAAAAACGGTTAATTTAGAAAAGAAAGAAAATGCTGTTATAAAACCGTCAGGAAGACACGACCCTTGCATAGTTCATAGGGCAAGAGTTGTGGCAGACAGTATTACGGCTCTTGTAATTCTCGATATGCTTTCTCAAAAATACGGTGCCGAAGGATTGAAATAATGAAATACGGACTAATCGGTAAGACATTAAAGCATAGTTTTTCAAAAGAAATTCAATCAAAGCTTTTGAGTTCTGATTACGAGATTTGTGAGCTTAAAGAAAACGAGCTTGAAAGGTTTTTTTTAAAAAAAGATTTTTTGGGTATCAATGTTACAATACCGTATAAAACCGATGTTATAAAATATCTTGATAATATTGATGAAATTTCCCGAAAAATAGGTGCCGTAAACACCGTTATAAACAAAAACGGAAAGCTTTACGGATATAATACCGATTATTTCGGCCTTAAAATGTTAATTAAAAAAAACAAGATTGAAATTTTTGATAAAAATGTCTTGATTTTCGGTAGCGGCGGCACCTCAAAAACCGCAAAGGTTTTATTAGAGGATTTAGGTGCAAAATCGGTTGTAAGGCTTTCAAGGACAAAAACCGACGGCTTTGATACTTATGATAATATTCAAAAATATTACGATGTATCGCAAGTTGTTATCAATACAACACCTGTCGGAATGTATCCCGATAATTTTGATACAATAACCGATATCGGCAAATTCAGTAAGCTTGAAGCGGTATTTGATGTGATTTATAATCCTATAAATACAAATCTTGTTTTAAGTGCAAAAAATAGCGGTATTGTGGCAGACGGCGGAATAACAATGCTTGTCTTTCAAGCTCTTTTTTCGGCACGGTTGTTTAGCGAGAACGATATTCCCGACCGAATAGGTTATGAGATAATTAACAATCTTATTAAGGAAAAAGAAAACATTGTACTTGTCGGTATGCCTTCTTGCGGAAAAACCACAGTAGGCGGTTTAATATCAAAAAAACTTTCAAAAGAGTTTGCGGATATTGATATGCTTATTGAAAAAAACTACGGAAAATCGCCTAAATTGATTATTGAAGAATCGGGCGAAGAAAAATTCAGAGAGCTTGAAACCGAAACAATTAAAGAAATTTCAAAAAAAACGGGCATTGTAATTGCTACGGGCGGCGGTGCGGTTTTAAGAGAGGAAAATATGAATGCTCTCTCACAAAACGGAAAAATAGTTTTTATTGAAAGAGATTTTGATGAGTTGATTTCAGACTCAAACAGACCGCTTTCTTCCACAAAAGAACGGCTATCAAAAGTGTATATTGAGCGGTTACCGCTTTATAAAAAATATAGTGAACATACTGTAAAATGTATGAAAACTCCCGAAGAAACGGCAAAAAAAGTTTTGGATGTGATTTTATGAGGATTTTAGTTATTAACGGACCGAATTTGAATTTACTCGGTATTAGAGAACCCGAAATTTACGGCGATGGAAATTATTATGATTTGTGTGAAAAGATAAATTTGAAATGTAGAGAACTAAACATAGATGTTGATATTTTTCAATCAAATCACGAGGGCGAAATTGTTGATAAAATAGGGGAAAGCTATAAAGAAACTGACGGTATAATCATAAATCCCGCCGCTTATACGCATACGAGCATCGCTATCGCCGATGCCTTAAAGGCTGTTTCGCTTCCGTATGTTGAAGTGCATATTTCCGACCTTTCGAAAAGAGAGGAATTTAGGCAAATAAGTTATATAAGAGATGAAGCCTTAGCTACTGTTATGGGTAAAGGCTTTGACGGATATTTAGAGGCCATTGATATTTTGAACACAATAGTTACGCTTGAATTAAGTAAGGGTTACCCTTGCGGAGAAGTAGAGGCACCGCCATCAAAGAGTTATACTCACAGAGCCTTGATTTTAGGCGCTTTTTCAAAGCAAAGCATTATTAAAAATGTTGTATTATCCGAGGATATTTTTGAAACGATAGACTGTCTTAGAAATCTCGGTGCAAATGTAGGTATCGAAGATGATACCGTTACAATCGGCGGTCTTAATTTGCTTGATATTAAAAATAATACCGAAATTTATTGCGGCGACAGCGGAAGTACGCTTAGATTTTTGATACCGATTTGTCTTTTAGCAGGTAGCCGAGTAACCTTTAAGGGTACCGAAAGACTTTTGTCGCGCCCTCTTGACGAATACGAAAAATTTTGTAAAGAAGTAGGCTTTTCTTTTGAAAAAAACAGGGATAGTGTAACTGTATTCGGTAATTTAAGTTGCGGTGATTATAAAATTACTTCTTCGGTTTCAAGTCAATATGTAACGGGACTTTTACTCGCTCTCTCGGTTATTGAGGGAAAAAGCACAGTAGAGGTTGTCGGAAAAATTGAGAGTAAGCCGTATATTTATATTACCGTTGATATTCTTAAAAAATTCGGTATTGATGTATCCGTTAATGAGAATACTATTACCGTTATAGGCAAACAACTTATAGATAATAAAGAATATGCGGTTGAGTTTGACGCTTCAAACAGTGCTTATTTGGAAGCATTGAATTTTGTGGGCAATATAAGAGTAAATAGCACCGATAATCCGACAGTTCAAGGGGATATTATATATAAGGAAATGTTCTCTCGCCTTAAAAACGGAGAAAAGAAATTTGACCTTGAAGATTGTCCCGATTTGGCACCGATTATGTTTAGTGCTTCTTGTCTTTTCGGCGGTGCTGAATTTACGGGAACAAGACGACTTCAATACAAGGAAAGCAACCGTAATGTTACTATGAAGCAAGAGCTTGAAAAGTTCGGTGTTTTAGTAAAAATCGAGGAAAATTCGGTAATAATAAATGCCGAAAACATACAAAAGCCAACCAAAATGCTTGTTGGACACAATGACCATAGAGTTGTTATGGCACTGGCACTTTTGTGCGTTAAATACGGCGGTAAAATCAGGGGAGCACAGGCGGTTAAGAAGAGCTTTCCGAACTTTTTCGATAGATTAGAGGAGTTAGGAGTAAAGCTTAAAGAAATATAATTCGATTATTTACCGCTTATCAATTTAGGAGATTAAAATGGGAGCAGAATATATAAGAAAATTGCCTATTCCGATGGATATAAAGGCAAAATATCCGCTTACCGACAGATTAGCGGAAATAAAACGGAACAGAGATAAAGAAATCGCCGAAGTTTTTGAGGGGAAATCCGATAAATTTCTTTTGATAATAGGCCCTTGCTCCGCTGACCACAAGGACTCTGTTTTAGAGTATATTGGAAAACTTAAATGTGTAGCGGACAATGTTAAGGATAAAATTATTATTATCCCGAGAATTTATACTAATAAGCCTCGATCTACCGGCGACGGATATAAGGGTATGCTTCATCAACCCGTGCCCGATAAAAGCCCCGATATGTTGAAAGGTATTGTTTCTATCAGAGAAATTCATATGTCGGCACTCAGAGATTATGAACTTACCTGTGCTGATGAAATGCTTTATCCCGATAATTATAGGTATCTTTCAGATGTTTTAGGATATGTTGCGGTGGGTGCGCGTTCGGTTGAAAATCAACAGCATAGATTGACCGCAAGCGGAATTGATATTCCCGTAGGAATGAAAAATCCTACGAGTGGCGACTTAAATATTATGCTTAATTCGGTAATTGCCGCAACCCATCCGCATACCTTTATTTATCGTGGCTGGGAGGTAAAAAGCACCGGTAATTTGCTTGCACATTCTATTCTTCGCGGATATGTTGATAGTGCTTACAAATATGTTTCAAACTATCACTATGAGGATTTGTGCAAACTAAACGAGCTTTATAACAATACCGGACTTTTTTACCATACTGCAATTATTGATACAAATCACGCAAATTCTTCTAAAAATCCGTTTGAGCAACCGAGAATTGCAAAAGAGGTTATAGATAGCAGGAACAAAAACGGGGATATTAAAAAGTTAATTAAAGGTCTCATGATAGAGAGTTATTTAGTGGATGGCTGTCAAAATCCGGACGGAAAGGTTTACGGACAGTCTATTACCGATGCTTGTTTAGGATTTGAAAAGACCGAAAGGCTTATATACGAAATTGCCGAAAGCTTATAAAATCGGGACTGTAATAAACGGATGTTTATTACAGTCCTTTTTGTTGTATAACGAAAACCACCTGC
>DCHX01000011.1:3691-47061 GCA_002315685.1 Ruminococcaceae bacterium UBA1741 | reverse complement strand
AATTTATATAAAATATTATATAAAATAATCTTGTCATAAAATAAGCTTTATGATATAATATCATTAACTTTTGTTTGGAGTGGTATTATGTCTATCGTAAAGTATGTTAAATTGAACGAAAATGCAATAGTGCCGAGCTACGGAACGGAATTTTCCGCCGGTGCTGATATTTATGCGTTAGTTGATACCGAAAGTGTGATAATAAATCCAAACGAAACTTATTTGGTTCATACCGGAATTGCTATGGAAATACCTAACGGATTTGGCGGTTTTGTATTTGCGAGAAGCGGACTTGCAACAAAAAAAGGCTTAGCACCGGCCAATAAGGTCGGCGTTATTGACAGTGATTACAGGGGCGAAATTATGGTGCCTCTTCATAACCATTCAAGCGTACCGCAAACTATCGAAAACGGCGAAAGAATTGCGCAGATGGTATTTTTACCGTATATGAAAGCTGATTTTTCTAATAGCGACTCTCTTGATGTAACCGAAAGAAATATCGGCGGATTCGGCTCTACGGGCAAATAATTCGGACTTATTTATTATCGTATGTTTTTTCGATAATAATTTATAAAATTATATTTTAGGAGGATTTTATTTAATGGCAGACCCAAAGCAGAATAAAATGTATGGTCAGTCCGTAAAAAAGAAGTATTATAACCATACATCTCAGAAATCTGCAAAAAACGAAAACGAAAATAACGGATTTTATCAAAAAAAGGATAAGGGGTATAATAATTTCAAAAATTACAGAACACCACCCATTCCTAAAAAGCCGACTAAGATTATGCCGCTTGGCGGTCTCGGCGAGATTGGTAAAAACATAACCCTTTACGAGTATGATGATGAAATGATACTTGTTGACTGCGGTATGAGTTTCCCTGATGAAGAAACTCCGGGAATTGATATTGTCATTCCGGATTTTTCTTATGTACTTGAATGTAAGGATAAAATAAAAGGACTTATAATTACTCACGGCCACGAAGACCATATCGGTGCAATTCCGTATTTACTTCGTGATTTCAATGTTCCGATTTATGCTACTCACCTTACAATAGCGCTTATATCCGAAAAATTAAAGGAGCATAAGCTTTTAAGCGAAGCAAAGCTTAATATAGTTAAAGCAGGGGACATATTTAATTTAAGTAAGTTTACTATTGAGGTTATTCATGTAAATCACTCTATTCCCGATGCGGTAGCTTTCGCAATAACCACCCCTACGGGAACAATTATTCAAACCGGCGATTTTAAGATAGATACAACGCCTATTGATAACAAAATGATTGATTTAGCCCGTTTCGGTGAGTTGGGAAAACGAGGCGTTTTGGCATTGCTGTCTGATTCTACAAACGCCGAAAGAGGCGGATTTACACCATCTGAACGCGTTGTCGGCGAATCACTTGCCAATTTGTTTAATAAGGCTGACGGCCATCGAATTATTGTTGCGACTTTTTCTTCTAACATTCATAGAATACAGCAAATAATAACCGAGGCCGCAAAATGCGGTCGTAAGGTTGCGGTTTCGGGAAGAAGTATGCTGAATGTTGTTAAGGTTGCGGCTGAGCTTGGATATTTAATAGTGCCGGAAGGTGTACTGATTGAAATAGAAACCATTAAGAATTATCCTGACGAACAAATTGTTGTTGTTACAACAGGAAGTCAGGGAGAACCTCTTTCCGCACTTCACAGAATTGCTTTTTCGGAGCATAGGCAGGTTGAAATTATCCCCGGCGATATGATAATAATTTCCGCAACCCCTATTCCGGGTAATGAAAAAACCGTAAGCAAGGTTGTCAATGAGCTTATCAAACGAGGCGCTAATGTTGTATATGAAAAAATGTATGATGTTCACGTTTCGGGACACGCTTGTCAAGAAGAGCTTAAAATGATGCTCGGTGTTGTTAAGCCGAAATTCTTTATTCCCGTTCACGGCGAGCAAAAGCATTTGTATAAGCATTCGCTTTTGGGTGTTTCTATGGGAATACCTCTTGAAAACACAATTATCGTCAACAACGGTACGGTTATTGAGCTTTACAGTGATAAAGCCGTTACGGCTACAACTGTTCCTGCCGGAAGAGTTTTGGTTGACGGACTTGGCGTTGGCGATGTCGGTAGTATTGTTCTTCGTGACAGAAAGCATTTGGCAGAAGGCGGTATTATCGTTGTAACTGTTGTAGTTGACGGTTTAACCCGCGAGGTTTTATCAAAACCCGAAATAGTATCCCGAGGATTTGTTTTTGTTAAAGAATCCGAGGAGCTTATGACTGAAATCGAAGAAACCGTTTACTCAATTTTAGAAAATTGCTACTATAACAATACAAGAGATTGGAATGTCTATAAAACACGGATAAAAGACGGTGTGGCAAAGTTCTTATATAATAAGACACATAGAAGTCCTATGGTGCTTCCTGTAATTGTTGAAATATAAAAAGGGGCGAAAAATATGAAGGTAATTTTACTTCAAGATGTTAAAGGAAAGGGTAAAAAGGGTGAACTTTGCACTGTTTCCGACGGTTATGCCCGTAATTTTCTTTTCCCGAAAAACTTGGCTATTGAGGCTGATAATGCCGCTATGAGCGAACTTAAAAGCCGAAATGAAGCTACTGCTCATCATAAACAAGAAGAGATTGATGCCGCAAAGGCTACCGCTGAAAAGCTAAACGGAAAGAGTGTTACCGTTACCGCAAAAGCAGGTAACGGCGGAAAGCTTTTCGGTAGTGTTACTTCAAAGGAAATTGCGGCTCAAATTGAGAAAGAATTGGGTATTTCGGTTGATAAAAAGAAAATGTCGGTTGCCGATATTAAAAATTTCGGTGAATATACTGCTGATATTAAGCTTTATACCGGCATTTCTGCCAAAATCACCGTCAAGGTAACTGAATAATGGCTACTAATGATTTTACTTCGGAATTCAGCCGTCAACCCTATTCGCTTGAAGCCGAACAGGCTGTTTTAGGCTCAATTATTATTGACCCGTCCTGTATTAACGATATTGTTCTTGCAATTAAGCCGGAATATTTTTATTTACCGCAACATCGAGATATTTATTCTGCCGTTACTTCTATGTATGAGCTTAATCAGTCTATTGATTATGTTTCCTTGCTTGAAAAATTAAAAAAGAACGGTACATACGATGAAGACGGCGGCAAATCATATATTTCTCAGCTTATTCAGGGTGTCCCGTCAACTGCAAATGTTTCGGAATATGTAGCGATTGTAAGAGATCGTTATTATTCCCGTGCGCTTTTAATGGCGGCAAAGGATATTATCAAGGATATTGATGAGAATACTATGGATTCGGGCGCTTTGCTTGATAATGCGGAACAAAAAATTTACGAAATTCGTTCGGGCAAAGATGTTAGCGGACTTACCCATATAGGAAAAATCATTGAAAACGAAACCTATGACCGTCTTTCGAAGATGGCTGACCCAGAAACGAGAAAAGATTATATCGGTATTCCTACGGGAATTCGTGAGCTTGACCAAAAAATAACAGGTCTTAATAAATCCGACCTGATTATTTTAGGCGCTCGTCCGGGTATGGGTAAAA
Source organism: Ruminococcaceae bacterium UBA1741 (assembly GCA_002315685.1). GTDB lineage: Bacteria > Bacillota > Clostridia > Oscillospirales > Acutalibacteraceae > UBA737. The sequence continues at coordinate 43,511 of DCHX01000011.1, read as the reverse complement.
CATCTTTTGCTCTTAATATTGCAAGAAATGTTGCGGTAAATGCCGAAAAAACCGTTTGTTTCTTCTCGCTCGAAATGACTCGCGACCAGTTGGCTCAACGGCTTCTTTCAAGTGAGGCTGCGATTAAGAGCGAAAAGCTTCGAACGGGCGCACTTGAAAATGATGAATGGACAAGGCTTGTTGATGCGGGTGCAAACCTATCAAAATCCGAAATATATTTTGATGAATCATCAAATATAACCGTTCCCGAAATGAAAGCAAAGCTTCTGCGTATGAAGAAGGTTGACTTGGTAGTTATTGACTATTTAGGTCTTATGCATTCTTCCCGTTTTTCCGACAATCGTGTTCAGGAAATTTCCGAGATTACAAGAAATCTTAAAATTATGGCAAAGGAATTAAATATTCCCGTTATTGCCTGTGCGCAGTTGTCCCGTGGCACCGAAGTTAAGGGAAAATCGCATAAGCCGGCATTATCCGATTTAAGAGATTCCGGTTCTATTGAGCAAGATGCCGATATAGTTTTATTCTTGTATCGCGACAGCTATTATAATAGCGAACGAACAGATGAAGATAGCTTCGCCGAACAAAACTCTGCCGAATGTATTGTAGCAAAAAACCGTCATGGTGAAACCGGCTCGGTAGAACTTTATTGGGACGGTCAATATACTCGTTTTACAAGTGTTGAGAAGTTCAAATGATTGAAAAAGTTTTTAAGGCGATTGATACATTTGCCCTTTTTGAAGATACAAGGGAAATAACGGTTGCACTTTCGGGCGGTGCGGACTCGGTTTGTTTGCTTCATATTCTATCTGCATTAAAAGAAAAATACGGTTTTGATTTGTATGCGGCGCACTTTAATCATAAGATTAGGGGAGAAGAAGCCGATAGAGATGAAGAATTTTCACGAAAATTTTGCGAAAAACTGTCGGTGCCGTTTATTTGCGGTAATGCGGATGTGATTTCATATTCGAATGAAAAAGGTTTAAGCCTTGAAACAGCCGCAAGAGAGTTAAGATATAAGTTTTTGTATGAAAACAAAAAAGGCAAAATCGCTACCGCACATACCGCAAGTGATAATTTGGAAACTATGATATTTAATCTTGTCAGGGGAACATCTTCTGACGGAATGAAAGGTATTCCGCCTGTAAGAGATATTATTATCAGACCTCTTATATTTTGCACAAGAGATGATATTGAAAAGTATTGTCGTGATAATTCACTGCAATATGTTACCGATTCTACTAATTTTGTTGATGATTGTTCGAGAAATATCATTAGGCATAAAATAGTGCCGATTCTAAAAAGCATAAATAACGGCGCCGAGCAAAATGCCTCAAAGTTATCGCTTATTTTAGGCGAAGATGCTCTGCTTTTAGGTGAATTGGCAAATAGTGAGTTTGAAAAGCGATTTTCCGATAAGGGCTTGGATATTCGTGGTTTTTCCAAGCTTAACAAAGCGGTTGCAAAGAGGGTAATTATTAAATATTATAAGTCCGTTTTTGGTAATAAATGTGATTTTAACCATATTGAAAGCATATATGATGTATGTGTTAAAAACGGCATAAAAACAAGCATACCAAACGGTTTATATGCTTATTCGGAGGACAATTTCCTTATTTTCGGAAAATACGAAAATGATAGTTTGTCTTTTGACATTGAATTAAAAACATATTCATACGAAAATTATATAAATTCAAAAAAAATTAACGGTTTGTTTACAAATTCGGTTATTGATTATGATAAAATTGTAGGCAAATTAAAAAAAGTAAAAAAGGAAAACAGCGATACTCTTAAGCTTGTCAACAGCAATTCGACTAAGACGGTTAAAAAGCTTTTAACCGAAAAGAAAGTACCTCTTTCTTTCAGAGAAAATTTGCCTGTGTTTTCTGATGATTTAGGTATCGTGTGGGCATATAAAATCGGCACGGCGGATAGAGTAAAGGTTGATAAAAAAACAAAAAATGTATTGTTTTTTGATACAAAAATAATAAAGGGGAAAAAGAAATGAAACCAATTGAAGGCGTAGAGGAAGTATTGATTAGTGAGGAAGAATTACAGGATATTTGTAAAAAATTAGGCGCACAAATCTCAAAGGATTACGAGGGCAAGAATCTTTTGCTTGTCAGCGTACTTAAAGGTGCGGTTGTTTTTATGTCCGATTTACTTAAAAATATTGAATGTGATTGTAAAATTGATTTTATGGCTGTTTCTTCCTATTCCGGCACAAAAACCACCGGTGTCGTAAAATTTAAGAAAGATCTTGATTTAGATCCCGATGGATGTGATATACTTATAGTAGAGGATATTTTGGATTCGGGAATTACACTTTCTTATCTTAAAAAGGTTTTGGCTGACCGTAATGCTAAAAGTATTAAGATTTGCACTTTGCTTGATAAACCCGCAAATCGCAAGGCTGATATAAAAGCTGATTATGTCGGTAAAGTTATTCCCGATGCTTTTGTAATCGGTTACGGTCTTGATTATAACGAACATTACCGTAATCTTCCGTTTGTCGGTGTCCTTTCTCCAAAGTACTACTGATAACAGAATAATAATTTTAAGGAGTCTTTTAGTTGAACAAGAATTTGAAGAATGTATTACTGTATATCGGAATTCCGATAATTTTGATTCTTTCGTTTGTTGCGGTTTCAAAATTATCAAAAAATTCCGAAGATACAAAGTATTATGAAATTGTTGATAAAATCGTAAATAACGAAGTAAGTGAATTTCAACTTAATCTTTATACGGGCGATTTAACCTATGTTTTAAGAAAGGACGGCAAGACCTATCATTATACTGTTCCCGAATCTTCGATTTTCTATAATGATGTAAACGATGCCGTTATCCTTATTAACGCAAACAATAAGGGAACTGACAAGATTGTAAAATACGATTATAAGAGCGGCGGAGAAACATCTTGGCTTATGAGTATGTTGCCTTCTGCACTTATGATAGGTCTTATGCTTGTTTTCGGTTTCTTTATTTTGAAGCGTATGAACTCCGCAATTGGTTCCGACAAAACAATGGGCTTCGGAAAAGCAAAGGTTAAAAAGAATGACGACAAAAGAAAAACTACTTTTGCTGATGTTGCCGGTGCTGATGAAGAAAAAGAGGAAATGGCCGAAATTGTTGATTTTCTTAAAAATCCCAAGAAATTTAACGAACTCGGCGCTCGAATTCCGAAAGGTGTTTTGTTAGTCGGTCCTCCGGGAACAGGTAAAACATTACTTGCCCGTGCGGTAGCAGGGGAAGCGGGAGTTCCGTTTTTCTCTATTTCCGGCTCTGACTTTGTTGAAATGTTTGTAGGTGTTGGTGCTTCCCGTGTTCGTGATTTGTTCGGGGAAGCAAAGAAAAACGCACCGTCAATTATTTTTATTGATGAAATTGATGCCGTAGGTCGTCAAAGAGGCGCCGGACTCGGCGGCGGACACGACGAAAGAGAACAAACACTAAATCAACTGCTTGTTGAAATGGACGGATTCGGAGAAAATACCGGGGTTATCGTAATGGCGGCCACTAACAGACCTGATATTCTTGATAAAGCATTACTTCGTCCCGGTAGATTTGATAGACAAATTACTGTTAATTATCCCGATGTTAAGGGCAGAGAAGAAATTTTGAAGGTTCATTCTCGCGGAAAGCCGTTAGGTCCCGATGTTGAGCTTTCTACTATCGCAAAATCTACTGCCGGATTTACGGGTGCCGACCTTGAAAATCTTTTGAATGAAGCAGCACTGCTTACTGTCAGACATTCTAAAAAGGCTATAACACAAGAAGAGATTGAAGAGGCAACTCTTAAAGTAATCGGCGGACCCGAGAAAAAGAGTTGGGTTATTAAAGACTCCGAAAAGAAAAATACTGCTTATCACGAAGCCGGCCACGCTGTTCTCGGTTATTTCCTCCCAACGCAAGACGAGATACATTATATTACCGTTATTCCGAGAGGCCGTGCGTTAGGCTTGACGGTTTCGTTACCTAATGAGGATAAGTTTAATAAGTACAAGACCGAAATGGAAGAAGAAATTGTAATGCTTTTGGGCGGTAGAATTGCCGAACAGCTTTGCAATTCCGATATTTCCGCCGGTGCTTCAAACGATATTGAGCGTGCTACAAAAATTGCGCGTGATATGGTTGTAAAATACGGAATGTCCGAAGAACTCGGCCCGATACTTTACGGAAATGCAAATGACGAAGTGTTCTTAGGCAGGGATTACGGTCATGTTGATAACTGTTCCGAAGCAGTTAATGCCAAAATCGACAAAGAAATTCACAGAATTATTGATGAGGCATATAACAAGGGAACCGAAATACTGAAAACAAACATTGAAAAGCTTAAAATTGTTGCCGAAACATTATTTGAAAAAGAAAAGATTACCGGCGATGAATTCAAAGCAATTATGGAACAATAAACCTCAAAAGTCGATTTTAAGGTCGTGTGCGTTTTAAGGTAAGCGTTTTTTGAAAATAACTTTCAGCCCCGACTTTTGTAAAAAGAGGCTCTAAAAAAACATTGTAAAATATATTTCCCCCTGCGAGCAGATTCTGCCGTAGGGGGAAATATATTTTTCACAATTACCTATTACTTATTACATCCAAAATCGACAATATTTAGTGAAGAGTGAATAGTGAAGAGGTAAAAAGTAAAATCGACAACCCTCTTACGAGAATTGTCGATTTTGGTGGGAGAGGATGGATTCGAACCATCGAAGCTGAAAGCAGCAGATTTACAGTCTGTCCCCTTTGGCCACTCGGGAACTCTCCCATATTTAATTTTGCACTCAAAAAAGTGGAGCTGGTGGACGGACTTGAACCCCCGACCTGCTGATTACAAATCAGCTGCTCTACCAACTGAGCTACACCAGCATATTTTTCGGCGCCCAATTAATATATCATATTTGCTTTTTAATGTCAAGAATATTTTTCAATAAAGTTAAAAATTTTTTTATTTTTTTGTTTTGCTGTTATTTTTTGAAATTATACCGATAATTTTTTAAGAACTGTTGACAGTTTTATAATTGAATATTATAATGTTCTATATTATTTCTATACTTAAAAGATTTTGGGGTTGATAAAATGGTAAAGCATATTATTTTGTGGAAATTGAAGGATGAATTTGATTGCGAAAAGAAAAAAGAAATCAAGCAGGGGGCTAAATCGGGACTTGAATCCTTAAAGGGAGAAATTCCGGGACTTATTGACATAAAGGTAAATATTAACGGACTTGAAACCTCTAATGCCGATATGATGCTTGACAGTAGCTTTGAATCCTTTGAGGCATTGAAAGCATATTCCGTAAATCCGAAGCATGTTCACATTGCAGACACCTTTGTTCGTCCATATACCGAATTACGCTCTTGTCTTGATTTTGAAGATGACAAGTAAACTTAATAAATTTATTAAGAAAAATACAGTTTTTTGCATAGCATTTATATTTGCTTTGTTAAGCTGTATTTTTGTTTGCCCGGACAGGCATTATTTAAGCTACATCGACTACAAAACCATTGCTTGCTTGTTCAGCACATTGGCGGTTGTTTGCGCTCTTCGCAACATTATGTTTTTTACGATACTTTCAAGAAAAATCGTAAAGACTGTCGGAAATTTAAGAATGCTTGCAATAGCGCTTGTAATAATTACATTTGTCGGCTCTATGCTTATTGCGAACGATATGGCGCTTATCACATTTTTACCGCTTGGGTACTTGGCGTTGTCGGTTACGGGAAACGAAAAATACAGTGCGTACATATTTATTCTGCAAAATATTTCGGCAAATTTAGGCGGAATGGTAACACCCTTCGGAAATCCGCAAAATCTGTATTTATATTCATATTTTAATATTCCGACAGGCGAATTTACACTAATAATGTTACCGCCGTTTATATTAGCCGTTTTAATGCTGATAGCTTGTTGTTTACCTCTTAAAAGCACAAAGCTTAAAATGGACAAACAAATAGAAAAGCCGCTTGATAAAAAGAAAACCGTTATTTACATAATTTTATTCATCTTATCAATTCTTGCGGTTTTCAGGATTTTGCCATACCTTATTATTACGGCAATAATCGTTGTAACGCTTTTGATTTTCGACAGAGGTGCGCTTTATTCGGTTGATTATCCGCTTATATTTACATTTGTTATGTTCTTTATTTTTGCGGGTAATGTTTCACGCCTTGATATTATTCACGGATTTGTGTCAACCCTTGCGGAAAAGAGCACACTTTTACTATCTCTTTTTTCGTGCCAGTTTATAAGCAATGTGCCTACCGCCATTTTACTTTCAAAGTTTACCGATAATTATAAAGAACTGTTGCTGGGCGTAAATATAGGCGGTACCGGAACAATTATTGCTTCTCTTGCAAGTCTTATTACATTCAGCGAATTTAAGACCTTATATCCTAATGACACAAAGCATTATTTTAAGCTTTTTACAGCACTAAACTTGCTTTTTCTTGCCGTTTTGACGGTGTTTGCACTTGTATTTTCAGTATGATTTGAAGCCCAAGGAGTTTATATTCTTTGGGTTTTAATTTTTTGTTAAAATTTAACTGTTTTATGCTTGACTTTCAAACAAGCAGGATATATAATGTTAGTCGGCTAACAAATGTACTTATACAAAACGGGAGGCGATATTATGGATAAGGACCGAACTATCGGTTTTGAAATCAGGTGCATAGCAAATCTTATCAAAAGAGATTTTGAAAAAAGAAAACCGAAGGAGCTGGAATCGGTAAGCGGTGTTCACGGCTTTGCTATGAATTATTTTTTTGAAAACAGAGATAAAGATGTTTACCAAAAAGATTTCGAGGTGCGGTTTTCCATTCGTCGTTCTACCGCTACGAAAATGTTACAGCTTATGGAGAAAAACGGTCTTATAGTCAGAAAAAGCGTTGAAAGTGATGCTCGGCTTAAAAAGATAGTCCTGACCGAAAAGGCGGTTGATATTCACAATAAGGTTATAAACGGTATTTCCGAGAGTGAGGAAAAAATGAAAGCCGGAATAAGCGAAGAAGAGCTTGAAACATTTATAAATGTTTGTGAAAAAATCAAAAAAAATTTGGAGGATAAAAATGATTAAAAGGTTAGCGAAAAGTGTTAGGGAATACAAACCTGCCGTATTCTTTACAATGCTTTTTATTTTTTTGGAAGCCGTTATTGAATGTATAATTCCTTATGTTACGGCAGGGCTTATTGATAAGTTCAATGCGGGTACGGCAACCCTTTCCATTATTCTTAAAACAGGTGGAATTTTGGTGGGACTTGCATTAAGCTCGCTTGCCTGCGGAGGCATTGCGGGATATACGAGCGCAAAGGCTTCGGCGGGATTTTCAAGAAATTTAAGACACGATATGTTTTACAATATATCCGACTTTTCTTTCAGTAATATTGACAAATTCTCGTCATCGTCGCTTGTTACCCGTATGACTACTGATGTCAGTAATGTTCAAATGTCATTTATGATGATAATAAGAATAGCTTTGAGAGCTCCGCTTATGCTTATTTTCTCTATCATTATGGCGTTCTTTATGGGTGGAAAGCTTGCTATTAGTTTTGCGGTTGTAATACCCGTTTTGGCATTCGGACTTATTATGATTGCAAAAAAAGCAATGCCTGCATTTAGGCGGGTTTTCAAGAAGTACGATAAATTAAACGAATCGGTTGAGGAAAATGTCCGTGCTATGCGTGTAGTAAAAGGCTTTTCCCGTGAAACCTATGAAACCGAAAAGTTTACAAAAGCATCCGAGGACATTATGGGTGATTTTACAAAGGCAGAAAGAATTGTAGCTCTTAACTCTCCGCTTATGCAGATTTGTCTTTACTTTAATATGGTTTTCGTATTGGCGGTAGGTTCATACCTTATTATCGGCGGAAAGAGCAGTATCAATGTCGGCGAAATGTCGGCAATGCTTACTTACGGATTCCAAGTGTTAATTCAGCTTATGATGATTTCTATGATATATGTAATGATTACAATGTCGGCAGAATCGGCAAAGCGTATTTCCGAAGTTTTAGATGAAAAGTCAAATCTTATAAGTCCCGAAAACGGAATTAAAGAGATAAAAGACGGCTCTATCGAATTTGATAATGTAAACTTTAAGTATTCAAAGCACGGCAAAAAGTTTGCAATTTCCGATATTAACCTTAAAATCGAGTCGGGTATGACGGTAGGTGTTATAGGCGGAACGGGTTCGAGTAAATCAACCTTAGTACAGTTAATACCGCGCCTTTATGACACAACCGAGGGCTCGGTTAAGGTTGGCGGCGTTGATGTTAGGGAATACGACCTTGACTCACTTAGAGGCGCTGTTGCTATGGTGCTTCAAAAGAACCTTTTGTTTGCGGGAACTATCAACGATAATCTTCGTTGGGGTAACGAAAATGCTACCGAAGAAGAGATTAAAGAGGCTTGTAAGCTTGCTTGTGCCGACGAGTTTGTCGAAACATTCCCCGACAAGTACGAAACCTTTGTTGAACAGGGAGGCACAAATGTATCGGGCGGTCAAAAGCAACGGCTTTGTATTGCCCGTGCGCTTCTTAAAAAACCGAAAATTCTTATTCTTGATGACTCTACGAGTGCGGTTGATACAAAAACCGATGCTGTTATCCGTGCGGGATTTGCAAACTATATTCCCGAAACTACAAAAATAATTATCGCCCAAAGAATTTCGTCCGTTCAGGATGCCGATATGATTATCGTTATGGAAAACGGTAAAATTATGAATGTCGGTAAACACGACGAGCTTCTTAAAACAAGCGAAATTTACCGTGAAGTATATGAACAACAAACAAACGGAGGTGACCGAAATGAGTAAACTTCCGCGTGGTATGAGCACAGGCAAAAAAATCAACCCGAAGTCATTGGCAAGAGTAATTAAGATGCTTTTTAAGGCGTATCCTGTTTTGGTGCCTGTTACCTGCGCTTGTATTATTATTTCCTCGGTTGTATCCGCAATTCCGTCTTTATTCCTTGAAAAAGTAATCTCGGTAATTGAAAAGTTCGGTAAAAATCCCGGTGTTGATACTTGGAATACCGCAAAGGAACAAATAATACCGCTTATTATTCTTTTAGCATCCCTTTATGTGATGTCGATTATATTTATGACGCTTTATTCGCAGTTTTTGGCGGTAATTACGCAAGGCTTTTTGTCAAAGCTTCGTACAAAGATGTTCGCAAAAATGCAAACACTTCCCATTAAGTATTTCGACCAAAACAAGCACGGCGATATTATGAGCCGTTACACTAATGATATTGATACTTTAAGACAGTTGATTTCACAGGCTATTCCGAGTATGCTGCAAGCCGGAACTATTGTAATTTCGGTTATGTGCATAATGCTTACTTTAAGCTTTTGGATGACAATAGTTGTTTTGTGCGGTGTTGTCGCTATGGTTTTGGTATCCAAAAAAATCGGCGGAGGCAGTGCAAAATACTTTATTCGCCAACAAAAATCGGTTGGTAAAACCGAGGGTTATATCCAAGAGATGATGAACGGACAAAAGGTTGTTAAGGTGTTTAGCCACGAGCCTCAGACAAAGGCTGAGTTCGACAAGGTTAATGACGAGCTTTACAATGACGGCTTTAAGGCACACGCTTATGCCAACTGTTTAGGTCCTATTATTATGAATATCGGTAATATCCTTTATGTTTTGTGCGCTGTTGCGGGTGGTGTCTTGTTCGTAACCGAAACCACCAATATAGGATTCAGAGCGATTTTTACCGCTACATTTGTACCCATTACCGTATCGGTTATCGTTCCGTTTTTAAGTATGACAAAGCAGTTTACGGGCAACTTAAATCAGTTATCACAGCAAATAAATGCGATAGCTATGGCACTTGCGGGTGCCGAGCGTATTTTTGAGCTTATGGACAGTGAGCCGGAGGACGATAACGGCTATGTAACCCTTGTAAACGCAAGGGAGGAAAACGGAGAACTTGTTGAAACAAGTGAAAGAACTGGTATTTGGGCTTGGAAGCATCCGCATAATGACGGAACGCTAACCCTTACTCGCCTTACGGGCGATGTTGTTATGACTGAGGTTGATTTCTCTTATGTTGAGGGAAAACAGGTGCTAAACGGTGTTTCGGTTTATGCAAAGCCCGGACAAAAGGTTGCTTTTGTCGGTGCTACGGGTGCCGGTAAGACTACAATTACGAACCTAATCAACCGTTTTTATGATATTGAAGACGGCAAGATTAGATATGACGGAATAAACATAAATAAGATAAAGAAGTCTGACCTTCGCCGTTCTCTCGGCATTGTTTTGCAGGAAACTAACTTGTTTACGGGCAGTGTTATGGATAACATCCGTTACGGAAGACTTGATGCTACGGATGAAGAATGTATAAGTGCCGCAAAGCTTGCGGGTGCCGATGACTTTATCACAAGACTTCCCGACGGCTATGATACAATGCTTTCAAATAACGGCGCCAACCTTTCACAAGGTCAACGCCAGTTAATATCAATAGCCCGTGCTGCTGTTGCCGACCCGCCGGTAATGATACTTGACGAGGCAACCTCTTCAATAGATACCCGTACCGAAGCCATAGTTCAAAGAGGTATGGATAAGCTTATGGAGGGCAGGACCGTTTTCGTAATCGCACATAGGCTTTCAACCGTTATGAATTCCGATGTTATTATGGTGCTTGATAAGGGTAGAATTATCGAGCGGGGTAGTCATAAAGAGCTTATTGCCGAAAAGGGCACATATTATCAGCTCTACACGGGCGCTTTTGAGCTTGAATAGTTTTTGTATTTTCTTTTTAGGTCTTCGTAGATTTCTACTGCCTTAAATCTTACCTTGTATTTTTGGCTGTTTTCGGCGATAGCACTGCTTTTTTTAGTTGTGCTTTTGCTTAAATGCTCGCTTGACGACGGAATACAAACGGCAGGATAAATTACACACCACCAATTATGACCTTCACCTTTTCCGAGTGTTATTATAAGAGAATTATAGTAACCTGCGGGGAGGGTGAAGGTTTCGTATTCTCTTGTTTCAAAATAGCTTTTGCCGAGCTTTGCTTTGGCTTTGTATGGGATATTATTGTTTTCTAAAACCTCGTTTGCGGTTTTTTCAAATTCTTTTAGATTTTTCTTTGCAATATCCTCTGCAATCTCCAAATTTTCGGCATCCCCAAAAAGACAACCGCTTTTTTCAAGTATTTCGTTTCGGATTTCAAGCTTAATATTTTGGTCGAAATCCGAGTCCGAATTTGCCAATATATGAAGTCTTAAAACATTTTGCCTTAAATCGTCGCAATAGGTATCGAATCTTGCAAAGCTTATAAAGATTGCAAATATAAGCCCGAAGAGTATCGCTTTTTCAATGTCATTTCTGATTTTTAATATGTTCATAAAAAAACCTCCGCCAGAATTATTGACGAAGGCTTTTGTTTTTATTCAATTATACAGCCCGAATTTACGGTTTTTGCCAAATAAGCATTGTGCCCGTCTTGTTTTAACTTCTCAAAGGCTTTTATTGCGGTATCATAGTTATCAAATATTCCGAAAACCGACGGTCCGCTTCCCGAAAGTCCCGAAGCACAAGCGCCTAAACCGATTAGGAGTTTTTTTTCGGCGTGTGAGTCGCAAACAAACGAAAAATCGTTTGATACACATTTACAAATACTCTTAAAATCGCCTATGCTTATTGCATTGACCATTTCTTCGGCGGTAGCACCCGTTGTCGCTTTCTTATCAAGCTCTCCGTACATATAAGCGGTAGAAAGCTTTTGTGAGTCTTTGATAATTATAATAGGGTATTCGCCTAATTGCTTTATAGGGGTTATCTTTTCGCCGATACCTTGGGCACGGGCGGTACCGCCTATAATACAAAACGGAACATCGGCACCTACCTTTACACCTATTTCGCAAAGTTCGCTTTTTGAAAGTTTTGTACCGAAAAGCTCGTTTAACCCGATTAAAACCGAAGCCGCATCCGAACTGCCTCCGCCCATACCCGAGGCGGTGGGGATATTGCTTTCTATTTTTATATCGGCACGGTCGGTAACGGATGTATGCTCAAAAAAAAGCTCTGCCGACTTATAGGCTATGCTTGACCGTCCGTCAATATCGGGATTTGAAAAACTAACCGAAAGGGTAGGGGATTTATTTATTTCAATTATATCGCAAAGGGAAACCGACTGCATAACCGAGTCGATTAAATGGTATCCGTTATTAAGCTTTCCTACAATACCGAAGGTAAGGTTTATTTTAGCGTTTGCTCTAATAATCATTAAAATACCTCAAATTCAGTTATGAACGGTATGATGATAACCGTTTGTTTGAGGAGTTATTGCCTCAAACCTAAATCCCATATTGCAAAGGCCCTCAATAATAGACGGTAATGCCTCGACGGTAGTGGTTTTTGCCGAAGCATCGTGCATTAGCACACAAATACTGTCTTTGCTTTTTGCCATTGATAAAGTGTTGTTAATAATAGTAGCGGTTGGGACAACGCTCTTTTCGGCATCGCCCGAGCTTACATTCCAGTCAAAATACGAATATCCCATATCGGGCAAAAGCTTTGTAAGCTCCGACATAATTCCGACACAGTATTTACGGCTTATTTCATTACTGCCGCCTCCCGGAAAACGCATAACCGAAGTCTTTTCGCCCGTTAGCGACTCAACCTTTTGGGATATTGCCTGTAAGTCGGTAAGATAACTTTCGACATTTTTATAAATAACCGCATAATTATGATTATCAGCGTGAAGTCCTATTGTATGGCCTTCGCTTTTCATTCTCGGCAATAGACTTAAATTTCCGCTTCCTATTACGAAAAATGTTGCCTTAATATTATATCTTTTAAGAATATCCAAAATAGCGGGAGTGTTTTTTGAAGGTCCGTCGTCAAAGGTTAAATAGCAAACATTAGGCAAAGCGGACTGTTGCTCGGTTTTCGGCAGAGAAAGCAATGAGATAATATTTTGAGTTCTTTGTTTTGCAAGGTCGGCTTGAAGCTTTTGTTGTTCAAGGCGCTTGGCTTCGGCTGCCGCCTTTTTCTTGGCGGCAAGCTCAACCAACTGCTTTTGGAGGGATGCGTTATCCTCTTTTAACTTATCGTTTTCGCTTTTGATACTGTCGATAGTTGACTGCATTTCGCCCTTTTCGGCTTCGTAATCACTAATAGTATTATTTGCACTTGCAATAACCGCTTTATCCTTATTTATACGCTTTTTGTATTTTGAAACGGTAACAGCGGAAAATATGCTTATTCCCACAATAGCAAGTACTAAAACACCGATAACGCTCAAAACGATTATGTTTCGTGTCCTTCTCGATAAAACCTTCACTTTCTCACCTTCTGTCTAATATATTACTAAACTAATATAAGTATAACACCGCGACAACTAAAAATCTACAAGTTTTGATGTGATTTTTTCAAAAAAATAAACTTTCGGCAAAATGCTATAAAACAATACCGAAAGTTTTTTCATTTTAATTCTTAATTTTGTCTATTGCATTTTTTTCAAGCCTTGAAACCTGCGCTTGGGAAATGCCGATTTCGTTTGAAACCTCCATTTGAGTTTTGCCTTTTATAAATCTTAATGACAAAATATTTTTTTCCCTTAACGATAATCGGCTTATCGCATCCCGCATAGCGATTTCGCAAAGCCAATTTTTATCGTCGTTTTTATCTCCGACTTGGTCAAGATAATATACCGAATCGCCGTTTTCGGAAAATACAGGCTCATAAAGAGAAACGGGGTCCACAATGCTTTCAAGTGCCACCACAACATCCTCTCTCGGCAGGTCAAGCTCCTTCGCAATTTCAGATACGGTAGGTTCTTTTTGGGTTGCGGCAATTATTCTTTCCTTTGCCTGCATTGCACGGTATGCGACATCCTTGATAGAACGGCTTACCTTTACCGAATTGTTATCCCTTAAATACCGCCTTATTTCGCCTATAATCATCGGCACGGCATAGGTTGAAAACTTAACATTTTGGGTAATATCAAAATTGTCAATGGATTTTATCAGCCCGATACAACCGACTTGGAATAGGTCGTCCGGATTTTCGCCTCTGCCCAAAAAACGCTGAACTACGCTTAAAACAAGCCTTAAATTGCCGTTTATCAGCTCATCACGGGCAAGGCTGTCGCCATCCTTTACACGAATAATCAATGCTTCCTTTTCCTTTTCCTTCAAAAGAGGAAGCTTGCTTGTGTCAACTCCGCAAATCATAACTTTTCCGTTATACATAAATGCACCTCCGATTTTCTAATAAAAGTATTACCGTCAGACCGCTTTATTAAACTTAAAAGTTTTTATTTTTAAGCGACATTTTCAGACACATATCCTTAATTTTCGGTATTTTAAGAAAAACAAAAAATAATGGTTTACATTATTAAATAAATATCGTAAAATATATAGATATAAGTTTGTTTTTATTTAATCTCGGAGGTAGAGTTTTGGGTAACGATAAAATAGTTATTAAGGGCGCAAGAGAACATAATCTTAAAAATATAAATCTTGAAATTCCCCGTGATAAATTAGTTGTTTTTACGGGGCTTTCGGGTAGCGGAAAATCATCTCTTGCTTTTGATACAATTTACGCAGAAGGACAACGAAGATATGTTGAATCCCTATCTTCTTATGCCCGTCAGTTTTTAGGTCAGATGGACAAGCCTGCGATTGATACTATTGAGGGGCTTTCGCCTGCTATATCAATAGACCAAAAAACAACCTCTAAAAACCCCCGTTCTACTGTCGGTACGGTTACTGAAATTTATGACTATTTAAGGCTTTTATATGCCCGTGTCGGAATACCGCATTGTCCTGTTTGCGGAAAAGAAATTAAAATGCAACCTACCGACCAAATTGTCGACACTGTTTATTCTTTGCCGAAAGAAAGCAAAATTCAACTTTTAGCGCCTATCGTTCGTAACAGAAAAGGCGAATATGCAAAAGAGCTTGAAAAGGTCAGAAAATCGGGATATTCCCGTGTTGTTATTGACGGTCAAATGTACGATTTGTCCGAAGAAATAAAGCTTGAAAAGAACAAGAAGCATACAATTGAGGTTGTGGTTGACCGCATTGTTATAAAAGATGATGTTCGTTCCCGACTTGCTGACAGTATTGAAACATCGCTTAATCTTTCGGGCGGACTTTTGAATGTGCTTGTGGTGGGCGGAGAAACGCTGAATTTTTCCCAAAGCTATGCTTGTGATGAGCACGGCATAAGTATTCCCGAGCTTACACCTACAATGTTTTCTTTTAACAGTCCCATCGGCGCTTGTACTACCTGTACGGGTATCGGCGTATTTATGAAAATAGACCCGAGACTTGTTATAAGTGACGAAAATAAATCGTTGGTTGACGGCTGTATCAAGGCTGCGGGTTGGGGAGTTAATACTTGGCTTACACCCGATTCTTCGACTATTGCGCTTATGTATTACGAGGCTATTGCAAAAAAGTACCGATTTGATGTAAATACTCCTTGGAAGGATATTCCGAAAGAGGGACAAAATGCCGTGTTGTACGGTACGGGCAACGAAGAATTAGAGCTTAAAAGAACAACCGCAAGGGGAATGAGTAATTATAAGGCTCCGTTTGAGGGTGTTATAAATAATCTGCAAAGGCGATACAATACTACAAAGAGTGATTATTCAAGAAATGAGCTTGAAAGTTATATGCTTGAAAGCGACTGTCCCGACTGCCACGGCGCAAGGCTTAAACCCGAATACCTTGCTGTAACGGTAGGGGGCAAAAGCATTAAAGAGCTATGCGATATGTCGGTTGTTGATGCTATAAGCTTTGTTGATTCACTTAAATTCTCTACCCGAGACCAAATGATAGCAAAACCGATTATTAAAGAAATCAAAGAAAGACTTAATTTTCTATACAGTGTAGGTCTTGAATATCTTTGTCTTTCCCGTTCGGCAGGAACTCTTTCGGGCGGAGAGGCGCAAAGAATCCGACTTGCTACCCAAATCGGCTCGGCTCTTTGCGGAGTTTTGTATATTCTTGACGAACCGAGTATCGGACTTCATCAACGGGATAACGAACGCCTTTTGAATACTCTTAAAAAGTTAAGGGATTTGGGAAATACGCTTATCGTGGTTGAACACGACGAAGACACTATGCGTGAGGCTGATTATATTGTTGACATCGGTCCCGGCGCCGGAATACACGGCGGTAATGTTGTTTTTTCGGGCACACCCGAAGAACTTAAATCATGTAAAGAGTCTATTACCTCCGACTATCTGACAGGAAGAAAGAAAATACCCGTTCCTACAAACAGAAGAAAAGGTAACGGATACTTTTTAGAGGTTAAGGGCGCTTTCGAAAACAACCTTAAAAATGTTGATGTTAAAATTCCGCTCGGCGAGTTTGTGTGCGTTACGGGTGTTTCGGGAAGCGGTAAGTCTTCGCTTGTAAACGATATAATTTATACTACCCTTGCCAATAAGCTTAACCGTGCTAAAACGATTTCGGGCAAATGTAAGGCTGTTAAGGGATACGAGAATCTCGATAAGGTAATAAATATCGACCAGTCGCCGATAGGAAAAACTCCTCGAAGTAACCCTGCAACATATACGGGAGTATTTACCGATATTCGTGAGCTGTTTGCTTCTACAAAGGAGGCAAAGGCAAAGGGCTATAACGCAGGAAGATTTTCGTTTAATGTAAAGGGCGGAAGATGTGAGTCCTGCTTCGGAGACGGAATTATTAAGATTGAAATGCACTTTTTGCCCGATATTTATGTCCCCTGTGATGTTTGCAACGGTACAAGATACAACAAAGAAACCCTCAACATTAAGTATAAGGATAAGAATATTTACGATGTTCTTGAAATGACCGTCGAGGAGGGAATGCACTTTTTTGAGCATCATCCGAAAATCTATAAAAAGTTAAAGACGCTTTATGATGTCGGACTCGGTTATATAAAAATCGGTCAACCCGCAACAACCCTTTCGGGTGGCGAGGCTCAAAGAGTTAAGCTTGCAACCGAGCTTTCAAAACGCTCTACGGGCAAAACGGTTTATATTTTGGACGAGCCTACAACGGGACTTCATACCGCTGATGTTCATAAGCTTATTGATATTCTCCAAAGGCTTGTTGATACGGGTAATACGATACTTGTTATTGAGCATAATCTCGATGTGATTAAAACTGCCGACTATATTATTGATTTAGGACCCGAGGGCGGAGATAAGGGCGGTACTGTTCTTTGTACCGGTACACCCGAAGAAATTTCAAGATGTGAAAAATCTTATACGGGAAAATTCCTAAAAGGTGTATTATAATTCATATTGCGTTAATCAAACCTTGTGAAAATACTGTATAATAGAGAAGGGGACGGCTTTGTTCGGATATATTAAGGTTTCAAAAGGCGAACTTAAAATTAAAGAATATGATACTTACAAGGCGGTTTACTGCTCTTTATGTAAAAAGCTCGGAAAAGATTACGGCTTTTTATCGAGGCTTACTTTAAGCTATGACTTTACTTTTTTAGCATTGCTTAATATGGCTATGAAGGATAGTTGCGATGGATATAAGGTGGGCAGATGTGCTTTTAATCCGCTTAAAAAGTGTAATTACTGTAATGATGAAGATTTTTTGGAAATGCCTGCCGGTGCCGCTACGATAATGCTTTATTATAAAATTCTCGATAATATAAATGATGAAAAGGGAATTAAAAAATTAGGCTTTCTGTTACTTAAACCGATTTATAAAAGTGCATATAAGAAAGCAAAAAATAAGTATCCCGAAATCGACTGTATTGTAAGCGAATTTATAAAAGAGCAAAACGAGCTTGAAACGGCAAATTGCGATGACTTAGATACGGCTTGTCATCCTACCGCAACGGCGCTTTCTAAAATACTTATGCTGTGCAGCAGTGATGAGATGCAAAAAAGAGTTTTGAGCAGACTCGGTTATTGTATAGGGAAATATATTTATTTAATGGACGCTTTTTGCGATTTAAGTCAAGATATTAAGACAAAGTCTTATAATGTGTTAAAAAACATTAAAGACGACAAAAAGAACAGAATACAAAACCTTATTTACTACTCAATAAATGAGTCGGCAAAGGCTTTTGAGCTTTTAGAACTTAAAAGATATAAAACTATTTTAGGTAACATAATTTATTTAGGACTTGAAGATATATACTTAAAGGAGAAAAACAAATGAAAGATTATTATCAAATTTTAGGTGTATCAAGAAATGCAACCGAAGAAGAGATAAAAAACGCATACAGAGAGCTTGCAAGAAAATATCATCCTGATAACTATGCGGATAATCCGCTTTCGGATTTAGCAGGAGAAAAGATGCAGGAAATCAACGAGGCTTATGATTTTGTTATGAACGAGAAGCGTAACGGTAAGTCGAAAAGCAATAATTCTAACGGCTATAATGCTTCTTCATCTTTTCCTGAGGTAATTTCTTTAATAAATGCGGGAAGATTTGAACAAGCCCAAGAGTTGCTTGACGGAATTCCGCCTCAATCAAGAAACGCCGAATGGTATTATTTGAACGGCAGAGTTCTTTACAGCAGAGGTTGGTTTGACCAAGCTTATACAAGCTTTGCTACTGCTACTCGAATGGACCCTAATAATGCCGAATACAGAAATTGTATGCACAATGCCCAAAAGCAAAGCGGTAGGCAGTATAATCCATATAGACCTTACGGCAATACGGGTGGGGATTGTAATACTTGCGATATGTGTCAAACGCTTATTTGCGCCGATTGTTGTTGCGAATGTATGGGCGGAGATTTAATCCCATGTTGCTGAATTTTTACCGATAAAGGAGAGAACATTATGAAACAAACGACAAAGATTACCTTTTGTGCAATATGTTCCGCTTTATCGGTTGTTTTTATGTTGCTTGGATATTTTCCGTATTTAACCTATGCGGTGCCTGCAATTTCGGGACTTGTTTGTATGTTGCCGATTATCGAGATAAATAAAAAATATGCGTTTGCGACCTATGTTGTAAGCTCTATGCTTGTGTTGATAACCGCCGAGCCTGAAACAAAGGTGCTTTACTTGGTGATTTTCGGGTATTATCCGATACTTAAAGCAATAATCGAAAAGATTAACAATCGCGTACTTGAAATGACGGTAAAAACGGTTTATTTTAATCTTGCGGTGGCAGTGATATATTTACTGCTGAAATTTCTTACTACCGTTGATGTTGATGACTTCGGCGCTTTCGGAAGGTATGGGGCTGTGGCTTTTGTTATTCTTTGCAATATCGCATTTGTTATGTACGATATTGCAATTTCAAGACTTGCGTATGTTTATATGGCAAAAATACATCCTAAAATCAGTTCCGTTATTAAATAAGCCCGATAACCCGAAAACCGCAAAATATAATTTCTTGATTTTTATTTATTTGTATGATAAAATATTTGAGATTAAGTAATAATATTGTTTGAGGAGAAGTAATGAAAAGGTATAATTCACTTTTTATTGATTTGGATGATACACTTATTGATACATCTTGTGTTGAAATAAATTCCGTTCAAAAAGTTTTCAACAAACATAATATACCTTTTGATGATACTGTGCTTTCGCTTTACGGCGAGATTAAGTATCAGGTTTTTACTTTGGGACAGTATAGTGAAAAAGCGATTTTCACTAACAAATTTGAACAGTTACTTTGTCTGCTTAAAATCGAAGGAAATTACCGAGAGCTTTGTGATGAGTTTTATAACGAGATAATAAACAGCCACGATACCGTAAAGGGTGCCGAAAGAGTTTTAAGCTTTTTGAAACAGATGGGTTATAGGCTCTATCTTACCGCTAACGGCTATTCGGCTATTCAGCGCAAGCGACTTGTGGATTCGGGGCTTGATAAGTTTTTCAATGCCGTTTTTATATCTGAGGATATTGATTTGAGAAAGCCGAGCAAGGCTTATTTCGATTATGTTTTTGCTCATATTCCCGAAAGCGATCGCAAAAAAGTGTTGGTTGTCGGCGATGCGCAGTCAACCGATATTTTAGGTGCTAAAAATGCGGGGCTTGATAGTTGTTGGCTTAATAGAAAAGGTTTGAAATCGGGATACAAATCTACATACGAAATCGGTGAGCTTGAAGATTTGATAGAACTGCTTAAAATAGATTGATTAGCCGTCGCAAAAGCGACGGTTATTTTAGATTAGAGGAATTTATGAAAAAGATTACGATTATAGGCGCCGGAGCCGCCGGACTTATGGCGGCAATTACCGCACTTGAAAGCAGGTCGGATGTTTCCGTTACCGTTATTGATAAAAACCAAAGACCTGCAAGAAAGGTTATGATAACGGGAAAGGGAAGATGTAATGTTACAAATAACTGCGACAATGCTACACTTATAAATAACATTCCGAGGAATGGCAAGTTTTTATACTCCGCTTTTTCAAGGTTTTCTACCGATGATACAATTAACTTTTTTGAAAAATGCGGTGTACCGCTCAAAACCGAAAGAGGTAACAGGGTTTTCCCGGTCTCCGATAAAGCGGTTGATATTGCCTTTGCGCTTGTGAATAAAGCAAAGTCGCTCGGCGCCGATTTTACAGTAGGCGAGGTTGATAAAATTCTTTCGGCAAACGGCAAGGTGTTAGGTGTAAGGCTTAAAGATAAAACTGATATTTTTTCCGATGCCGTTATTATCGCTACGGGAGGAATGTCGTATCCGCTTACCGGCTCTACCGGAGACGGTTATAAAATGGCAAAGGAGTTAGGTCATATTGTAACCGAAATAAAGCCGTCTCTTATCCCGCTTGTTTGCCACGAGGGCTTTTGTACTAATCTTTCGGGACTTTCCCTTAAAAATATTACGGCTTCTTTTTTTGAAGAAGGAAAGAAAAAACCGATTTACAGTGAGCAGGGGGAACTGCTGTTTACCCATTTTGGAATATCGGGGCCGCTTACGCTTTCGGCTTCGGCGCATTTAAGATATATAGGTAAAAAGAATTATTATGTTATAATCGACTTAAAACCGGCGCTTTCAAATGAAAAACTTGACAAACGGCTCTTGCGGGATTTTTCGGAAGAACAGAATAAAGATTTTTCAAATTCGCTTGATGCACTTTTGCCGAAAAGTCTAATCCCCGTAGTTGTCAAGCTTTCGGGAATTGCCCCGAATACTAAGGTTAATCAAATTACAAAAGAGCAAAGAAACGATTTTGTAACACTAATAAAGAATTTCAAACTGCATATAATAGGGACAAGACCTGTCGAAGAGGCTATTATTACAAGCGGCGGAGTTTCGGTTAAGGAAATCTATCCGTCAACTATGGAATCAAAGCTTGTAAAGGGATTGTTTTTTGCCGGAGAGGTAATTGATGTTGATGCCTATACGGGTGGATTTAATTTGCAAATAGCATTTTCTACGGGAGTATTAGCGGGAGAAAATTCCGCAAAATAGTTTAAGGAGATAAGGATAATTATGATTTCTATTGCACTTGACGGACCTGCCGGAGCAGGAAAAAGCACGGTTGCTAAGATGGCGGCGAAGGAGCTCGGATTTATATATGTAGATACCGGCGCACTTTACAGAGCGGTTGGCATTATGTTTATAAGAAAAGGAATTTCAACCGAGCTTAACTGTGATGTTGAAGAAATACTGAAAGAGATAAATGTTGATATTAAGTTTATAAACGGCGAACAAAGGGTTTTCTTGAACGGCGAAGATGTATCGGAGGTAATAAGAACACCCGAAGCATCAATGATGGCGTCTGCGGTTTCCGCAAAACCTCCCGTTAGAGCCTTTTTGCTTGAAATGCAAAGAAAACTTGCAAGAGAAAATAATGTGCTTATGGACGGACGGGATATTGGTACGGTTGTACTTCCGAATGCTACTGTTAAGATGTTTGTTACTGCCACTGCCGAGGAACGCGCAAACAGAAGATATAAGGAACTTACCGAAAAAGGTATGAGCGTAGAATATAAGGATGTCTATGATGATATTGTAAAGAGAGATTATAACGATTCTCATAGAGAAATTGCGCCCTTAAAACCTGCCGAAGATTCTATTATTTTCGATACAACGGGAAATACACTTGAAGAGTCGGTTGAGAAAGCACTTAAAATAATTAAAGAGAGGTTAGCTTGATTTGAAGATAACTCTTGCAAAAACGGCGGGATTTTGTTTCGGCGTTAACAGAGCGGTAAATACCGTATATGAATTGTTGGACGAAAACAAAAAGGTTTGTACGCTCGGTCCTATTATTCATAATCCCCAATTAGTTGAAGAGCTTTCAAATAGGGGAGTTAGGATTGTAGAAAAACCGGATGATGTAAAAAGCGATGAAATTTTGGTAATTCGCTCTCACGGTGTTGCGAAATCTGTTTTAGATTGCGCAAAGGAAAAGAACAAATCGGTTGTTGACGCCACTTGCCCTTTTGTATCAAAAATTCATAATATTGTTTTTGAGCAAAGTATGAATGATGATATAATACTAATTGCCGGAGATATAAACCATAGCGAAGTAATCGGCATAATGGGACATAGCGTTATACCGCCTTTTGTATTTTCTTCTGCCGAAGAATTTGAAGAATTATTAAAAAATCATCCCGAAATAACGAAAAAAAGTGCTTCTATGGTGGCTCAAACCACTTTTAATGCAAAAAAATGGGACAATATTCAAGAAATTTCAAAAAAACTATGTACAAATGTGAAAATATTTGATACAATATGTAATGCGACTTCTGCTCGACAGGACGAAGCAAGAGAACTTTCCCGAAATAATGATGTTATGATTGTTATCGGCGGTAAGCAAAGCTCTAATACCACAAAGCTTTTTGAGGTGTGTAAATCGTCTTGCGAGAGAACCTATCATATACAAACCGCAAAGGAACTAAAACCCGAGTGGTTTGAAAGTTGTGGCTCGGTTGGAGTCGTTGCCGGTGCATCTACACCGGCGGGTATCATAAAGGAGGTAATTATTACCATGTCGGAAAATTTACAACCGGTGGATGAACAGATGGAGGGAATTGAAACTGTTCAAAAAAGCTTCGAGGAAATGACGGATGAGGAAGCATTTGAGGCTTCTTTAAGCAACTTAACGGGAGATCAAAAAGTTCTTGGCACCGTTCTTGCCGTAAATCCAACAGAAGTTCAAGTTGACTTTGGAAGAGGAATTACGGGTTACATAACAGCGTCGGAATTTTCACTCGATCCAAATGTTAATCTTAAAGAGGAAGTTAAGGTCGGAGATACTTTTAATCTTATTATTATGAAAATCAACGACCAGGAAGGAACCGCAATGCTTTCAAAGCGTCGTTACGATGCTATTGCCGGTTGGGATAATATATACCAAGCCAAAGAATCCGGCGAAATTCTTAACGGTGTTGTTCGTGATGTTATTAAGGGCGGTGTTGTAGTTTATACTAACAATGTTCGTGTATTCATTCCCGCTTCACAGGCTACTCTTTCAAGAAACGATTCTCTTGACGACCTTAAAGGTAAGGAAGTTCAATTCAGAATTATCGAAATCGGCAGAGGCCGTAAGGCAGTAGGCTCTATTAAGAGTGTTCTTCGTGAAGAACGCAAGGAAGCCGAAGAAAAGATTTGGAACAGTATTGCTGTCGGCGACCGTTTCAAAGGCGAGGTTCGTTCTTTAACAACCTACGGTGCTTTTGTTGATTTGGGCGGAGTTGACGGAATGGTTCATATTTCAGAGCTTTCGTGGCAACGCATTAAGAATCCGTCTGAGGTTGTTTCGGTAGGCGATGTTATCGAGGTTTATGTTAAGGCTATTGACCCCGAGAAAAAGAAAATTTCTCTCGGCTACAAGAATCCTGACGATAACCCGTGGACAAAGTTTATGAACGGCTATAATGTTGATGATGTTGTTAAGGTTAAGGTTGTCAGCCTTACAACCTACGGTGCTTTCGCAAGAATTATTCCGGGCGTTGACGGTCTTATCCATATTTCACAAATTGCCGATAAGCATATCAATAAGCCGCAGGATGAACTTACGGTAGGTCAAGAGGTTGAAGCAAAGATTATTGCTGTTGAAACCGAAAAGAAGCGTGTTAGTCTTTCAATTCGTGCTCTTATCGAAAAGGAAGAAGAAATCGCTGATGTTAATGCGGAGGATGAGGTAGTTGCTTCTACCGAAGAAGCCGTTGAAGTTGCCGAAGCTGTTGAAACCGAAGAAACTGCTGAATAATTATTAAAAGTATTAAAATCCCCTGTCGTTCGACAGGGGATTTTTGCGTTTATATAGGATAAAAACAGTCTGCATTTGCGAAAAAATGCAGATTTTTTATTTTTTTGAAAAAATACTTGATTTTTACTCTTTTGTGTATTATACTATACTCGAAGTGTGGAATTGTGTATTGAAATTCCATAAATGTGGATAAATGTGTGGAAAAAGTGGATAAGTGAGGTGGCAAGTAATGTTATACGGCGGTTATCAACATAATATCGACAAAAAAGGCAGGCTTGCCATACCTTCAAAGCTTCGTGATGAGTTCGGCGACACCTTTATAATTTGTCGCGGTATATACGGAAAGCGTTGCTTGTGCGTTTATTCTATGGAGCGTTGGGAAGAACTTGTCGAAAAGATAGAATCCTTACCGAAGGCAAAATCGAGTGTTCTTAAACGCTTTTTGTTTGACGGCGCTTTTAATGTTGAATTTGATACGCAGGGAAGAATACTTATTCCGGCTGTACTTCGTGAATATGCCTCGCTTGAAACTGAGGCACACTTAATCGGTATGGGTTCAAACCTTGAAATTTGGAATAACGACCTTTGGATTGAAGAAGATGCAAAGCAAACGCCGGAGTCTATTGCCGAAATCGGTGCGTCGTTGGAATTTTAATTATGGAATTTAATCATAAATCGGTTTTACTTTTTGAAACTGTTGATTCGCTTAATATAAAGCCTGACGGAATTTATGTGGACGGTACCGCCGGTGGTGCGGGACATTCGTTTGAAATTGCAAAAAGGTTAAAAAGCGGAAGACTTTATGCCTTTGACCGTGATCCCGATGCGGTTAAGATAGCTACCGAAAGGTTAAGCGGTCTAAATGCTACGGTAATTCACAGTAATTTTGACAGTATGGACACCGAGCTTTCAAAGCTTAATGTTTTCGGCGTTGACGGTATAATGCTTGATTTAGGTGTTTCCTCATATCAACTTGATACCGCCGAGAGAGGATTTTCCTATCATAAGGATGCACCCCTTGATATGCGAATGAGCAAAGAGGGAATAAGTGCAAAAGATATTGTTAATAATTACTCCCGTGATGAGCTTACAAGAATTTTCAGAGATTACGGTGAGGAGAAATTCGCTTACAGGATAGCAGGAGAAATAGTAAAGGCAAGAGAAAATTCGCCGATAAATACAACATTAGAGCTTGCCGATATAATTTCCGATTCCGTTCCGGCGTCATATAGGCGTGAAGGTCATCCTGCAAGAAAGTGTTTTCAAGCTATAAGAATTGAAGTAAACGGCGAACTTGAAAGCTTAAAAATTGCTCTTGATAAAGCCTTTGAGCTTTTGAATAAGGACGGCGTCCTTTCAATTATTACCTTCCATTCACTTGAAGATAGAATAGTAAAACAAAAATTCAAAGAATATGCCACAGGTTGCACTTGTCCGCCTGATATTCCGATTTGTGTTTGCGGAAAAACACCGAGAGGAAAGCTTGTAAACAGAAAGGGCATTACGGCAAGTAACGAAGAACTAAACGAGAATAAAAGAAGTCGCAGCGCAAAGCTCAGAAGTATAATAAAAATTGTGTAAGGGATGTAAAAAAGCATGGATAATTTGAAGTATTACAATGACAGTTTGGCTTATGATTTTGATATGTTTATGCCAAAGCCAAAACGTGAACAAAAAGACAATATTGTAAAGCTTCCCAATCAAAAGGTTCGCAGTAAGGCGAGAAAAGCAACTAAAAATATGTCTGTATCTGCTTTTGCCGTTATGTCTGCCTTTGTGGTACTCGCTATGCTTTGCGGAAACATCTTTTTAAGATTACAAATAAACGAGGTAAACGCCGAAATCAATCAAACTAAAACAAAAATACAAGAGCTTGAAAGCGAAAAGACAAGTTTAGAGGTTGAGTTTGAAAGAAGAATATCTTATTCAAATATTGAGCTTGAAGCTACCGAAATGGGAATGCAGAAGAAGGACAAATCCCAAGTCAAATATTTAAGAATAAATGACCAAAACACCGCATCAAAAGGCGATGGAAACGCCGTTGCCTCGAATAATAAATAAATTCATAGATTGAATTTACGGCTAATATACATTAAAATAAAAGCACGAGAGTTAAGATAATACTTGGCTCTCGTTTTACCCTATTTTATAAGGAGAGTTACTATGTCGCTTAGACCTACGAAAAATATGCTAATAAGAACTCGTGTCATAATGATTTTTGTTATTCTCCTTATGGTTTGTGTATCTATCGGCAGTTTGATAAACATAATGATTTTCAAGGGCGAGAAATATCAAACTATGGCTTCGCAGCAGCAGTTGTATGATACTTTGATTTCGGCTCCGAGAGGCGATATTTTAGATTGCAATATGAAAACACTTGCAACATCTTCGCCTGCGTGGACTGTATATATCACTCCTAACGGCTTTAAGAAACTGTCTGATAAAAAGGCCGATAAGGTAAGAAATAAAATTGCCGAAGGACTATCGGAAATTTTAGGGCTTGAAAGAGAGGATATATTAAAAAAATCAAAAACCGATTCTTATTATGTAATTATTAAGAAAAAAATTGATAAAACAGTTGCCGATAAGGTAAGGGAATTTATAACCGATAATAAGGACCTTAAATTATCAAATTATATCGGTCTTGATACTACAACAAAGCGTTATTATCCCAACGATTCGTTGGCATCAACGGTTTTAGGCTTTGTGGGCGATGATGACCAAGGACTTGCAGGGCTTGAAAGCTATTACGATAATGAACTTACCGGTGTTTCCGGCCGTGTGGTTGCCGCTAAAAACGCAAAGGGTACCGATATGCCTTTCACATATCAAATGCTTGAAGAGGCTAAAAAGGGAAACAGCATTGTAACTACTATTGATTCGTATATCCAATATACTGCCGAAAAATATCTTGATGATGCTGTTGCCGAGGAGCAGGTTGCCGAACGCGGTGCCGCTATTGTTATGAATGTAAACACCGGTGAAATTTTGGCTATGGCGGTTAGCGGAGATTTTAACCCGAATGAGCCTTTCACACTTTCGGTTGAAGACACTAATAAACTAAATGGCGTTACAAATGAAGAAGAAA
Source organism: Ruminococcaceae bacterium UBA1741 (assembly GCA_002315685.1). Lineage (GTDB taxonomy): Bacteria > Bacillota > Clostridia > Oscillospirales > Acutalibacteraceae > UBA737. The sequence goes on along the minus strand of DCHX01000011.1, from coordinate 16,324 downwards.
AAAGTAAGCTTCGTACCGAGCTTCTTAATCGCCAATGGAGAAACAAAGCGGTTTCGGATACTTATGAACCGGGTTCGGTATTCAAAATATTTACTGCGGCTACGGCTCTTGAAGAGGGAGTTGTGAGTCCGAACAGCACTTTCGGTTGTAACTATACTTATATGGTTGCGGGTAATACATACCACTGTCATAAAGCCTCGGGACACGGTGTTCAGACATTAGCACAAGCGATGTCAAATTCTTGTAACCCGGCATTCATTCAAATAGGTCAGCTCGTAGGTGCGAATACATTTTCGAAGTATTTTAAGGCATTCGGTCTTACCGAAAAGATAGGAATTGACCTACCCGGTGAAGCGTTGCCTAACTACCATACTCTTGATAAAATGGGACCTACCGAGCTTGCTTCTTCATCATTCGGTCAAACCTTTAACATTACTCCGCTTCATATGATTTCTATTGCGGCGGCTGCTGTAAACGGCGGATATTTAGTGCAACCCCATGTTTGCAAAAAAATAATTGACAGCGACGGAAATGTTGTAAAAACAACATCTACATCTTATAAAAGACAGGTTGTTTCTTCTACGACCTCCGAAAGCCTTAAAACCTTTATGGAATATGTAATCCAAAACGGTGCTAAAAACGGTATAGTTGCGGGTTATAGGGTAGGCGGTAAGACCGGTACATCACAAAAGATTTCAAAAATACTTTCAACCGGTCAAAGTGCGTTGTATATAGGCTCTTATGTCGGTGTGGCACCTATAAACGACCCCGATATAGCCGTATTTGTAATGCTTGACGAGCCTATGTCGGGAAGATATTACGGCGGTGCGATTTCGGCACCTGTCGGCTCTAAAATTATGAAGGATATTCTCCCGTATTTAGGACACGAGCCTCAATACTCTGCCGAAGAGCTTAAAAAGCTTTCTGTAACGGTTCCCGATGTTACTGATTTTGCGATTGCCGATGCCCGTGATAAGATGTCTTCACTTGGTATTTCTTATAAAATTGTAGGCTCGGGAGAAAAGATTGTAAAACAACTCCCCACCGCCGGTGCATCAATAAACAACAGCGGTAGAGTAATACTATATACCGAAGACAGTGAAACGGAAAATGTAACCGTTCCGAATATGATAGGACTTACCGCAAGTGAAGCGAATAGCATCGCTACAAAGTCCGGAATAAACATTGAATTTGTAGGTAATACTTCACTTAGCGATATTAAATCTTATGCTCAAAGTGTTCCTGCCGGTACTTCGGTGCCGAACGGAACTGTGGTTGAAGTTTCTTTCAGAGATGAAGGGACTGCCGATATTGCGACGAATTAGCGCAAAAGGAGAAACTATGTTACTTAAAGAACTAATCCCTAATTATGACGGAGAATTTTCACTTAAAGAAATATTCGGAATCACATCAAATTCAAAAGAGGTAAAAGAGGGCTATGCTTTTGTTTGTATTAACGGAGCAGTAGTTGACGGTCATGCTTTTGCACAAGATGCATACGATAAAAAAGCCTCTGTAATTATTTGTGAACGGGATTTAGGACTTGATAATCAAATTGTTTTACCGAACACACGGGAAATTTTTGCGAATATGTGTGCAATATGGTTTGGGAATCCCTCGAAAAAGCTTCGGGTTGTGGGTGTTACCGGCACAAACGGAAAAACATCCGTTACCTATATGCTTAAAAGCATTCTTGAAAGTGCAGGTCATAAGGTAGGTCTGATAGGCACAATTCAAAATATGGTCGGCGAGAAAGTAATAGAAAGCAAAAATACCACCCCGGGTACTTATGAAATAAACAGACTTTTTGCCGATATGGTGGCGGACGGTTGCGATTTTGTTGTTATGGAGGTATCGTCCCACGCATTAGACCAAGAGAGAATTTACGGTATTCAGTTTGAAACCGCAATTTTTACTAATCTTACACAAGACCATCTTGATTACCACAAAACAATGGAAAACTATCTTTCCTGCAAGAAAAGGCTATTTACAATGTGTAAGACCGCTGTCATAAATAAAGATGACGAGTACGCATCAATGCTAACGGAAGGACTTTCCTGCAAGATAATCACATATTCATTGGGAAATGACGCCGATTACAGTGCAAAAGGTGTTAAATATAAACCTGCCGAAATAAATTATGAATTAGTAAGCGATAGCTCTATAAATCATATTTGTGTAAAAATCGGCGGTAAATTTACGGTTTATAATTCCTTGGCTGTTGCTGTCTGCGCTCTTGCTTTGGGAATCGGCATTGACGATATTTCAAAGGGACTTTTTGAAATGTCGGGTGTTAAGGGCAGAGCAGAGGTAGTACCTACAAATAAAGACTATACAATTATTATTGACTATGCTCATACCCCGGACGGACTTAAAAATATTCTTAATACATTTAAGGAATGTGAAAAGAACAGACTTATAGTTCTATTCGGTTGCGGCGGAGACCGTGATAAAACAAAACGACCGATTATGGGCAGTGTTGCTATTCACAATGCCGATTTTGTTATAGTTACAAGCGATAATCCCCGAAGTGAAAACCCTACTGCTATAATTGATGATATTCTTGAAGGCACAAAAGGCTCAAATGTTCCGATAAAGGTCATTGAAAACAGAATAGATGCTATAAATTATGCGGTAAGTATTGCCACAAAAGGCGATATAATAGTTTTAGCGGGTAAAGGACACGAAACATATCAAATATTAAATACAGGCACAATTCATCTTGATGAAAGAGAAGTTGTAGCAAAGGCACTTGAAAATTCTTAAATTGTTTGGAGGAATAGTTGTGAAAATAATCACACCGATAATTGCGGCAGTAATTTCATTTTTGATAACATTTTTATTAGGTTATATTGTTATTCCGTTTTTGCATAAGTTAAAATTCGGTCAAACAATTCTCGATATAGGACCTAAATGGCATAAAGATAAGCAAGGCACACCCACTATGGGCGGAGTTATGATGATAGCTGGTGTAATTGTCGCACTTGCGCTGACATACACCGTTTCTGCAATCAGTAACGGAAGTTTTGCAAACGAGCTTAAAGACAAGTATAGGTTAGGTGTATTTATTTCGGGCATAGTAATGGCGCTTTGTATGGCCGCTATCGGCTTCTTTGACGACTATATTAAGGTTGTAAAAAAAAGAAATTTAGGTCTTACCGCAAGACAAAAAACATTTTTACAGTTTGCGGTTTCGGCAGGTTACTTAATTTCACTTAATCTTGCAGGTATGAAAACAACATATATTCCGTTTTTAGGCGATCTTGATGTAAGTCGTGGATTTGGATTACTGTTTTGGGTTGTTGCATTATTCTTTATATACGGATTTACAAATGCGGTTAATTTGACTGACGGTCTTGACGGACTTGCATCTTCGGTTACACTTGTTGTTTCTTGTGCATTTTTGCTTGTCGCAGGTAAGCTTTTCAACTTTTCGACAAATGTACTTTCGGCTGCATTAGCAGGTGCTTGTGCCGGATTTATTATATGGAATGCAAAACCCGCAAAGGTGTTTATGGGCGATACCGGCTCAATGTTTTTAGGCGGAATGGTAGTGGCACTGTCATTTGGAATTGACCGTCCGGTTTTGCTTATTTTTGCAGGTTGCTTATACTTTATTGAAGCAATTTCGGTTATGTTGCAGGTTGCATATTACAAGAAAACCAAGAAAAGACTGTTTAAGATGGCACCGCTTCATCACCATTTTGAAATGTCGGGTTGGAGTGAACAGTCGGTTGTTTTGCTCTTTTCGGCAATAACACTTATCGGTTGTATTATAATGTTCGGTTTAGCAATTTTCGGGTAAATAGTTTAATTATTAAGGAGAGAAAGGTATGTCAACTGAAAAAACGCAAAGAAGAAAAAGATTCGGCTTGATTCAGTCCGGTAGGATAGATGTAACCTTTCTTTCTTTTGTTCTTGTTATCTTAACAATAGGACTCGTAATGCTGTTTTCTTCAAGCTATGCTTATTCCTATGAGTATTACGGCAACAGTTACAGATTTATTATAAGACAGGCGGCATTTGCGGTAGTAGGTGTCGGAGTTATGCTTTTAATGTCCAAAATTGATTATCACTTTTGGGAAAAAATATCTATCCCCGTTTATTTGGGAACAGTCGGAGTTTTAGGTGTGCTTTTGGTTTTGCCGCCGATGGTTTCGGGAATGGATGTTAAGCGTTGGATAGTTATAGGACCTATCAACTTCCAACCGTCTGAAATAGCAAAATTCGCAATAGTTATTTTGTTTGCAAAGCTTATATCAAGTAATCAAAAACGAATGAAGGATTTTAAGTTTATTTGCTTATTGGTCGGCTTGCTTGCTGTTGTATGCGGTTTAGTCGTTGCAGAGCCACACCTTTCGGCTACCGTTTTAATACTTGCAATAGGCATAACTTTACTTATTGTAGGCGGACTTCAAAAAAGATTTATTGTAGGCGGTATCGGTGCTGCGGTAGGCGGTGTTCTGCTACTTATTATTTCCGGCGCAATAAGCTACGGCTCTGACCGTATTAAATATTGGCTTGACCCTTGGCTTGCACCGAAGGATGAAGGATTCCAAACAATTCAGTCATTACTTGCGATAGGCTCGGGCGGTATTCTCGGCAGAGGAATCGGTCAGTCAAGACAAAAATATTTGTGGGTGCCGGAGCCTCACAACGATTTCATTTTTTCGATAGTTTGCGAAGAATTAGGACTTATCGGTGCTATTGTAATTATTATCCTATTTGCACTTCTCGTTTGGCGCGGATTTAGTATTGCAATGCGTTCTCCCGACAAATTTGGCTCACTTTTGGCAATAGGTCTTACTTTCCAGGTGGGACTTCAAGCAATGCTTAATATTTGGGTTGTAACAAATACTATTCCGAACACGGGCATCAGCTTGCCGTTTTTCAGTTACGGCGGTACTTCGCTTTTAATTCTTCTTGCCGAAATGGGTATAGTTCTTTCGGTTTCAAGAGGAGCAAATAAAGATAAATAGTAGGTGAAATGTATGCATATTCTTTTTGCAGGCGGCGGAACAGCCGGTCATATAAATCCGGCACTTGCTATTGCCGATTATATTAAAGAGCGTCATCCCGATGCTAAAATCAGCTATATAGGTACTCCCGATAAGCTTGAATCAAAATTAGTCCCCGAAAAGGGATACGAATTCAGAACAATAGAGGTTGCAGGTTTTCAAAGAAAACTAAATGCAAAAAACATAAAGAAAAATGTTGATGCGCTTACAAAGGTTGTCAGTGCATCCGCAAAGGCTAAAAAAATCCTTAAAGAGCTTTCTCCCGATATTGTAATCGGTACGGGCGGTTATGTAAGCGGACCTGTTCTCAGAGAAGCCTCAAAGCTCGGCATTAAAAATGCAATTCACGAACAAAATGCTTTTCCGGGTGTTACGACTAAAATGTTAGCACAAAGTGCCGATGCGGTAATGCTTGCAATGCCTGAGGCTAAAAAATACTTAAAGCTTAAAAAAGAACCTATTGTTACGGGAAACCCGATTAGAGGCGAATTGTCCCGAATGACAAGGGAAGAGGCAAGGGCGATTTTAGGCTTCGACGACAGACCGATGATTTTGTCGTTCGGTGGCTCTCTCGGTGCACGCCATATAAACGAGGCTATGGAAGACCTTATTAAGTGGCACGCGGGAACAAATAAGTTTTATCATATTCACGGAACGGGTAAAGTCGGCTATGAGCCGATGCTTGCACATCTGAAAGATAAAGGCATTGAATTGCCGAAAGAGATAGAGGTTCGTGAATATATAAACGATATGGATGTATGTATGGCTGCGGCTGATTTGGTTATTTGCCGTGCGGGTGCCATAACTTTAAGCGAACTTGAACTTTGTAAAAAACCGTCAATTTTGATTCCGTCTCCGTATGTTGCCGAAAATCATCAGTACCATAACGCAATGACGCTTAAAAGAAACGGTGCTGCCGAAATCATTGAAGAAAAAGACCTAACAGGCGAAAAGTTAATTGAAACTGTCAGTATGTTAATAGAAAATAAAGGCAAACTTCAAAAAATGTCGGGATGTGCTGAAAAATGCGCTATCAGCGATGCTAACGAGCGAATTTATCAAGTTATTATGAAACTCTACACAAGCGCAAAGGTTTAACAAAATAAATATACCCTCATAGTATAAAGTGAACTGTTCTTTGGGGGTTATTTGATGTCCGATATTATTGTAGAGGGTTTATCAAGATTAGAGGGTAGCGTTAATATTCAAGGCTCTAAAAATGCCGTGTTACCGATAATTGCGGCAACCGTTTTGTCAAACGGAAGGTCTTATATAAATAATTGCCCTTATTTGTCGGATGTGTTGGCATCTATAAAAATACTCGAATGTTTAGGTGCCGAATGTAAATTTGAGGGGAATACGCTGACTGTTGACAGCACAAATATTGATAATTACTGTGTACCCGATAATTTGATGCGTGAAATGCGGTCTTCCTCATTGTTTTTAGGTGCTATAATAGGCAGAACGGGAAAAGCCGTAATTTGTAACCCCGGCGGTTGTGAATTAGGACCTCGACCTATTGATTTACATATTAAAGCTCTTAAAAGCTTGGGCGCTACTGTAAACGAGTATAACGGTTGTATTGAGTTTAGCAGTGATAACGGACTTAAAGGCAACGAAATACAGTTGTCTTTTCCAAGTGTCGGTGCTACGGAAAATATAATTTTAGCATCTGTTACCGCAAAAGGCAGGACGGTTGTAAGAAACTGTGCAAGAGAGCCCGAAATAGTGGATTTGGCAAGATACTTAAATTTATGCGGTGCTAAAATTAAGGGCGCGGGAAAAGATACTGTTATTGTTGAGGGAGTAAAGCAATTAAACGGTGCCGATTATTTTGTAATGCCCGATAGAATAGTTGCCTCAACATATATTTCCGCCGCGGCGATTACGGGTGGCAAAATAAATATTAAAAATATATATCCCGATAATCTTAATTCAATCATTTCGGTATATAAAGAGGCAGGCTGTAATTTCGAAATTAACGGCAATTCGCTTGTGGTTGATGCACCGAATAGGCTCAATGCGGTTTCAACTGTCAGAAGTCTTGTTTATCCGGGATTTCCAACCGATTCGGGTCCTATGCTTATAGCCTCGCTTACAAAATCAAAGGGTAGTACGATTTTTGTTGAAAATATTTTTGAAAACCGTTTTCGCTATGTTGACGAACTGAAACGAATGGGCGCTGATATAAGTGTTGAAGGCAAGGTTGCGGTTGTTGACGGTATAAACGAAACATACGGCGCTAATTGCGAAGCTACCGACCTTAGGGGCGGTGCGGCATTGGTTGTTGCGGCTCTTGGTGCAAAGGGTAAAACAAAAATTACTAAAATTGAACATATAAAACGGGGATACGAAGATATTGTCAGAGATTTATCGTATCTCGGTGCTGATATAAAAGAAGTGTAAAGGAAGATGTTATGGATAGTAATGAAATTGCTAAACGCCGTGCTATGCGTAGAAAAGCCGCAAGGCGCAAACATTTGAAGGTGGGCTTTATCCTGTTTTTGATTTTTGCGTTACTAATCGGCGCAACACTTTCCGTAACAGTTCTCTTTCCCATTAAAAAGGTAGTGGCTTCGGGGAGTAAAATTTATTCAAACGAAGAAATAATTTCTATAAGCAAATTAAAAGGTAAAAATTTGTTTACCGTGTCTGAGAAAACTTTACTTACAAAATTACAAAGTAAAATGCCGTATGTCGATACCGTAAAGGTTAAAAGAACATTTCCCGACACGGTAACATTAAAGGTTACCGATGCTACGGAATATGAAGCTTATAAAATAAACGATAAGTTTTATACCGTCAGCAAAAACGGAATCGTTTTAGCTGAGTATAACGAGAAACCGCAACATACCTTTGAAGTACGACTTAATTCCGTAAAATGCAAGATAGGTAATTCGGTTACGGTAAAGGACGAAAAAGAGCTTGAAATACTAAACGCAATAAAAACCGAGTTAAGTGCCAAAAAAATAAATGTCGATTACATAGATATAACTAAACTTACAAATTTAACAGTAGGCGTTGAGGGGCGATTTGAAGTTTTGCTCGGCAGTAATACCGATATTGATAGAAAAATTGCCCATCTTAACGGTATGATAAACAGTATTGATAAAACCCAAAGCGGTACTATAAATCTTAGTATGTGGACAACCTCAAAAAGTGAGGGTACATTCATTAAAGACACTCAATCAAACTAATTATTGAAAAAAATTACAAAATTGTAATAAAAACTATTGAAATTTGATTTTATATATGTTATTATCTTTTTGTATCAGTCGATTTAGTTCGATTTTTGTGTTGAACTATTTAACTAATTTATTAAATGATTAATATAAAACGGAGGAATTAGTAATGCCATTTGATGTTGCTGGAGAAATGGAAGATGTTGTTCAAATTAAAGTTGTAGGTGTAGGCGGCGGCGGCGGAAACGCTGTAAACCGTATGGTTGCTGCCGGTGTTAGAGGTGTAGAGTTTGTTGCGGTTAATACCGATAAGGCCGCTCTTTTCCTCTCAAAAGCCGATACTAAAATACAAATAGGTGATAAGACCACTGCCGGTATGGGTGCAGGCGGTAATCCCGATAACGGTCGTGCTGCTGCCGAAGAATCCCGTGATGAAATCGCTGCTGCTATTCGTAGTGCTGATATGATTTTCATTACCGCAGGTATGGGTGGCGGAACGGGAACAGGTGCTGCCCCCGTTGTTGCTCAAATAGCACAGGAGCTTGGTATCCTTACCGTAGGTATCGTTACAAAGCCTTTTGCTTTTGAAGGAAAAAAGCGTATGACACAGGCTGAAACAGGTATCGCTAACTTGGGTGAGAATGTTGATAGCTTGGTTGTAATTCCTAACGAGCGTCTTAAATTTGTTTCCGAACAAAAGATTACATTTAAGAATGCGTTTGATATTGCCGATGATGTTCTTCGTCAAGGTGTTCAAAGCATTTCCGAACTTATCAATGTTACTTCGCTTGTCAACCTTGACTTTGCCGATGTTAAGTCTATTATGTCCGATGCAGGATATGCACATATGGGTGTTGGTGTTGCAACAGGACGCGATAAGGCTGAACAGGCTGCAAGAATGGCTATTACAAGTCCGCTTATTGAAACATCAATGGATAATGCCCGTGGTGTTATCATCAGCATTACCGGTTCTGACGATATCGGTCTTGAAGAGGTTGAACTTGCTTCCTCTATTATTTCCGATATGGCTCATCCCGATGCAACAATTATTTGGGGTGCTCAGCTTGACGAAAGCTTGGAGGATACCATTCGTGTTACGGTTGTTGCAACCGGTCTTGGCGATCAAAAACGCAGTAAAGACGGCGACGACCTTGCCGCTCTTATCAGTAACGCATCTGCCGAAGACGAAGACGAAACTTTCGGCGATGTAATGAGCTTCTTTAAGAAAGATTAATTGTTATTTGCCCGAGGGTTTAATCCTCGGGCGTTTTTATATAGAAAGGTAATTTATGACTCTTAATGATTTACCGATAGGTAAAAGTGCCGTTATTAAAAGTGTAGGCGGCGGCGGTGCTTTAAGACAGCATTTTTTAGATATGGGTGTAATTCCCGGTGCTCGAATAATTCTTGTGAAATTAGCACCGATGGGCGACCCGATGGAGCTTATAATTCACGGATATGAACTGACCTTGCGTGTTGACGATGCAAAACATATTTTGGTGGAAGAAGCCTTTTCGGAGCTTGAAGATGATTGCAACTCTTTTGACATTAAAGAGCCTATTCATCATCCGGGACTCGGAGAAGAAGGAAAATACCATCTGAAAAAAGGGGAAAACCCTTATCCTTCCGATAAGGTTTTGACATTTGCACTTGTAGGAAATCAAAATTGCGGTAAAACTACTCTTTTTAATCAACTTACCGGCTCTAATCAGCATGTAGGAAACTTTCCCGGCGTTACGGTTGACCGTAAGAGCGGTGTTATTCGCAACAATCCCAAAACCTCCGTTACCGACCTGCCGGGTATATATTCGTTGTCGCCCTATACAAGCGAAGAAATCGTATCAAGACAGTTTATTCTTGAAGAAAAACCCACTTGTATTATAAATATTGTTGATACGAACAATATAGAGCGAAATTTGTATCTTACGATGCAACTTATGGAATTGGAAATTCCGGTTGTATTGGCTCTTAATATGATGGATGAGGTTGAGGGCAACGGCGGTATTGTTTATATAAATGAAATGGAGCAAGAATTGGGTATTCCGGTTGTGCCTATTTCCGCCTCGAAAAATCAGGGTGTTGACGAATTAGTTAAACACGCAATACATATCGCAAAATATAAAGAAAAACCGGGTAGAACCGATTTTTGTGATAAGGATGAATCGGGCGGCGCGGTACATAGAGCATTACATAGCATTATGCACCTAATTGAAGACCATGCAATAGCTGTCGGTATTCCCGTAAGGTTTGCGGCAAGCAAGCTTGTTGAGGGCGACCATCTGATTCTTGAAATACTTAATTTAACCGATAACGAGAAAGAAACACTTGAACATATTATTTTGCAGATGGAAAGCGAAAGGGGACTTGACCGTTCTGCCGCTATTGCGGATATGCGTTTTTCGTTTATTAAAAAGCTATGCAAAAAAACCGTTAGAAAGCCTAAGGTTAGTAAGGAGCATTTGAGAAGCAGTAGAATAGATAAGGTCCTTACGGGCAAATATACCGCTATGCCGTCCTTTGTTCTTATTATGGCGCTTGTTTTTTGGCTTACATTTGATGTATTTGGCGCTTTTTTTCAACGGCTGATAGCAAACGGTATAGAATACCTTACCGCTCTTGTTGACAGTATTATGACCGTATTGAATGTCAATAAGGTAATTCATTCTTTGGTTATTGACGGTATATTCGGCGGAATAGGAAGCATTATTTCTTTTGTGCCGATAATTATTATTCTGTTTTTCTTTTTGTCATTACTTGAAGATAGCGGATATATGGCACGAGTGGCGTTTGTTATGGATAAACTCCTTAGAAAGATAGGCCTTTCGGGTAGAAGTATCGTGCCTATGCTTGTTGGATTCGGCTGTACCGTTCCCGGTGTTATGGCAAGTAGAACTTTGCCGAGCGCACGAGATAGGAAAATGACAATAATGCTTACACCCTTTATGAGTTGTTCGGCAAAATTGCCCGTTTTCGGTTTTTTTGCTGCCGCATTTTTCCCTAAACACAGCGCACTTGTTATGGTAGGGCTTTATTTTCTCGGAATAATTGTCGGAATAATAACGGCACTTATCTCGAAAAATATCATTTTTAAGGGCGAGGCCGTACCCTTTGTTATGGAGCTTCCCAATTATCGTTTGCCTACCGCAAAAAATGTATTAAAGCTTTTGTGGGAAAAGGCAAAGGACTTTTTGCAGAGAGCGTTTACGGTTATTTTGATAGCGTCAATTATTGTTTGGTTCTTGCAAAGCTTTAATTTCAAAATGAATGTTGTTACCGACTCAAAGGACAGTATTCTCGCAAGTGTTGCAGGGCTTATTTCTCCGATTTTTGCACCTCTCGGCTTTAATGATTGGAGAATATCTACTTCGCTTATCGCGGGATTTATGGCAAAGGAAAGCGTAGTATCTACTCTTTCGGTTTTATTAGGCGGACTTTCCGTAACCGAAATTATTACGCCCTTATCTGCTGCGGCACTGCTTGTATTTTGTCTGCTTTACACCCCTTGCGTTGCCGCAATATCGGCAATAAAAAACGAATTGGGCGCCAAATGGGCAATAGGTGTGGTAATATTCCAAACCTTAATTGCTTGGATTTGTGCGTTGATTGTCAGAACTTTAATACTTCTTGTTATGTTGATAATATAAAAAATACACGGAGCATATTAAAACTCCGTGTATAATATTTTGTTTAATTTTAAGCTTTTATGCTGTCGAGCAATTCTTTATATTCATCAATTTTTTCACTTGCAACGAAATTGTTTCCGTTTAGCGACATTTTCGCATTATCAAGCGATATAAGAAGAGTTTGAAGCTTTGCGGTAAACTCGTTTGCGGTTTTGTTTATTTCGTTTTTAAGGTCTAAAAGGGTAATCTGGGTGTCATCAATACAGGCAATATTCTTGCAAACCTCTTCATTCGCAATAGCACGGTTTTCTTCGGCAAGTCCCATAACCGATTTTGAATTAGACTCGGCAACAAGATATAATTTACCGATATTTTGCGAAAGACGCTCAATTTCGTCATACTTGTCGGTATAAACCTTTAATTGCTCGGCAAGCTCGTCCTTTTCTTTAAGAATTTCGCCTATTTTATCTTTCGCATCATTAAGCGAAGCATTAAGAACATCTAACTGCTCGTTAAGGACAGTCTCTTTTTGCACAAAATCCTTATGTGTCTTTTCAACATATTCCATTACATCATCACAGTTGAAACCGAAAAGACTTTTTCTAAATCCTGCTGACATTTTTTCATTCCCTTTTTGTCTATTTTTTTGTTATTATATCAAATAATAAAAGAATATACAAGAGTTTATTTAGAAAGGAATGTTTTTCTATTGACATTTTAGTCGGTTTAGGGTAAAATTCAATGGACATTTGTTTTAATAAATAATTATTTGCCCCCGTAGTTAAATGGATATAACAAGGTCCTCCTAAG
>DCHX01000011.1:0-3563 GCA_002315685.1 Ruminococcaceae bacterium UBA1741 | reverse complement strand
GGAAGGCCGGCGGTTCGAATCCGCCTCAGGGTGCCATTCAAAAAGAGTCGAAATCCCTTGTAAATAAAGGGTTTTCGGCTCTTTTGTTATGTTGTCGTTTGCCTAATAGTTGTGCGTAAAATTAGCAAGATTTCTTCTCCGCTTAGCAGAGCTAATCGTAATTGGGCAAATCGTAGTCCTACTTTACTCGCTCTATTTCTGCTAAGCGAATTAGCAGGAATTTTGATTTTTTGCTAAGCGAAACGGCTCTCCTGCTAATTGGAGCAAAAATACGGGTTGATTTCTTGCTAATTGAAAATGTAAACCATAACAGTTCGATTTTATTTTACCTTGTTTTATCTCGTCCCTTTCTGTCCTTCCATCGGCTTAGAAAATCGCATCTTTGTGTTTAACCCTGCATTTTCATATAATGATAATGCGGAGGTGAAAGAGATGAAGAACAACAGATTTCACATTTACTTATCAGAGGCAGAGCGTACCAAAGTAATACAAACGCTTATTGATATGAAGAACACTTTAATTGCACAAGGCAAATATACTGACGCCGTGGATGATGTTCTTCTGAAACTCACTAAGGCAAAGAAGAAACGCCTGCAAGTACATTACATATAAATGTATAAGAACGAAAGCCGTCTGTTTCTCGTTGAGAGGCAGACGGCTTTTTTGCGTTTATGAGGGGCGTGAAAAATTTTTATATTTTTTTCTTCAAAATGGGTATCCAAATGACCTCTCCCACTGGGAATAAGTGAAGGGGTTACTTCTCCGACACGGAGAAAGCCGCTTCACTGTTCCTTGAAAATTGAATTTTTAGTAGCGCAAAACAGTTTTGAGAAAAATATCGTTTATGCTGTGGCTAAACCTCTAAAAGTTATCTTTGATGAATTGGTTTCGTCTGATGTAATCTCAAGCGAAGAAGCAAAAGAACTCAAAATGATTGTATCAGAAACAGAACTTGACTTCGAGTATGCTACTGGTAATCACAATATATCCAGTTTGCGTATGGCACAAATTATTCGAGAAGCGAAATAAATGGAGGAATGAATTATGGCACTTTTTAACAAGAACCCTAACGAGGTTGCATTTACTGGTGGAAAAAAGCATTGGGCAGATGTAATAAAGAACACTGGTCCCGGCGAACTCCTAATTTGGCGTCAACCTGAAGAGGACTTCAACACCAACTCTACTCTTATTGTTATGCCCGGAGAAGAAGCAATTTTCATCAAGGGCGGTACAGTTGAGCAGGTGTTTGAAAATGGTACGTATAAGCTCTCAACGGAGAACTACCCTTTTATCAGTAGACTGAGAAATGCTTTTACCGGTGGAATAAGTACATTCAATTGTGTGGTTTATTTCGTAAGGAAGGCAGACAGTGCAGAGATTATTTGGGGCACCGACTCTCCTATTCAGGTTTATGGAGTATGATTATGAAATGGGAGCTTTAGAGATTTATACAGTTAGTTTTTTTGGTCATAGATACTTAGATAATATCTTAGAAATCGAGGCGAAACTGGAAGAACTAATACGTCAGCTTCTTGAGCAACACGAGTATTGTGACTTTTTAATTGGCAGAGATGGCGATTTTGACCAATGTGTTTCTTCATCCGTCCTACGAGTAAAAAAAAGCTATCGTGATGACAATAGCTCACTTATTTTGGTTCTTCCATATCCACGTAAAGATTACTTGGATAATCAAGACTCATTTGAGGCGTACTATGACGAAATTGAAATCTGTGAAAAATCATCTTTGTCTCACTTCAAATCTGCGTTTCAAATAAGGAACCAAGAAATGATCAACCGATCTGATTTAGTGATATTTAATGTAGACCACGAATCAGGAGGTGCATATCAAACCTTGAAATACGCTAAACATCAAGGGAAAGAACTCATCAATATTACTGATTACTCCATATAATGGTGATGGCTCGGCGAAATGCCGAGCCATTCTTTTTATATTCACTTTCGCCCTATCGGTTGTATTTGAGAAAATCGTTCGTATGCTCCTGCGGACGCAGACGGTATCCCTGCGAAATAAGGGTATCTGCTTTCAGGGCGACAAGGTTAATATCCGAGCTTAAAGCACTTGCAATCTGCTGAACATCGTACCCTTGATTACACAATTCAAGGAACTCATCATCAGCAAGAGAAATCTGTGAAGCAAAAATGTTTGCTTCATATTCCATACGGTTGTTCTGCATATTGAAAATGTTGAATTCCTTGAAACCGCCTACTGCTACGGCTTCCGACTGATGAAGAACATCGTGTCCAATTTCGTGCAGCATAACGATCTTCGACATAACCGGATGAAGGTCTTGTTTGATAAAGATAAAGCGATTGCGGAGAATAACCTTATACGCACCTTTTTGTTGCGTGAAGTCGCAAGGTATCACTTCAATACCAAGTGCTTGTGCAATCCTTTTTGGATCACGAGAACTGCAGTCCTTTACTATCTGATTTGCTTTTCTTACGATTTCAGAAGTGCCTGACATTTTTGCTCACCCCTTTCTCTGATATTTTCACATTATGAGTATATCACCATTGATGTACCAAAAAACGGACTTACTGCTCGTCTTTGATATATTTCTTCGGGGTGAACTTCTTATTGTTCTTTTTAGCGATCCAGTACGCTTCCTGAATTGCCTTCATCATTTCGTCCATATCTTCTTCTGCCATTTCGCCACCGGCAAACAAACCGCTGACCTCAGAAACAAGCTGTTGTGCCTGACGTGCGCCTCTCGAACCGTACTGCTGCTGAGTCTGAGCCAAGAAGTCATCGTTTTCATTGTGAAGATAATCCGGGCTTACTTCCAGTATCTCCGCAAGGGTAGCGTAAACCTCACGGTTCTGAGGATAGGTTTTTCCTTTCTCATAGTTGCTGATGGTATTAAGACCTAACCCGGCTTTTTTTGCGAGTTCCTGCTGAGTCAGGTTCTTATTTAACCTTAAAGTGCGGAGCTTTTCACCAAAGGTCATTTTTGCTTCCTCCTCTATTTTCACAAACTATTTGTGAATTATTCAAGAAACCTCTTGACATTCACAAACGGATTGGATATAATAAGCATACACAAACGGTTTGTGAATTACATTGATATTCTACAACGGTTTGTGAAAAATGTCAAGGGGGTTTTGAAAATTGTCACGAAATATTCTTCATTGTGATATGAACAACTTTTATGCAAGCGTGGAATGTATGCTCAATCCCTCCTTGAAGAACCACCCGGTTGCCGTCTGCGGCTCTGTCGAAGAAAGGCACGGAATAGTCCTTGCAAAGAACTACAAAGCAAAAGCATTTGATGTAAAGACCGGAGATGCGGTATGGCAGGCAAAACAGAAATGCCCCGATTTGGTTGTCGTACCTCCGCACTACGAAGAATACATTAAATATTACATCCTTTGCACTACCGCAGGAATTAGCACAAGCTACAAATATTTTGTATTCTTCGGCGCGTTTTATAAGTAGGCTTGAAAGCTCATTTATTCTGACTCTCGGCCATTGCGATACTACAAAGAGACAATCTATTTTGCTTTTTGATAAATCGCCTATAAGCTTATCAAAACGAAGGTCA
>DCHX01000041.1:7558-16449 GCA_002315685.1 Ruminococcaceae bacterium UBA1741 | reverse complement strand
TCCGGCTTAGCCGGAGGTCATGACTTTTCTCAATAAAAGGACATTAAATAATATACTGCTCAAAGTCAATCGATTTACAGCTTTCGTCATACGGCCTTTTTGATATCAGTTTCAGAATAAATTTTCCTGTAAAAAAATTATAATCACATAAAATTTCGGTAATCATACCGTCTTCGATTTTCCATCTTTGATTTGAATGCTTTGCTCTGCGTTTAATGGACAACACACAGTCTTGTTCAATATTGATAATCGCATCATCCCTAATATTGAATGTTCCTGCCGTTTTGTTGTTTGTTAAAACGCAAACCTTTCTGTTTATTAAGCCTTTCTTCAAACCATGAAAAATAATTTTCCCAGCCATATTTACCTCCGAAAAAACAAAAAGTGTGCGCAACAAGAGTTACACACACGAAAAATGCATAGCTTTTATTGCTACCACACAACAATTTCTGCCAATACAAAAGTACGCGAAATTAAAGCATGCATTTTTACCGGAGCGATGTGCTTAGGAAAAAATATATACTTTCAGTATTGACAAAAATATTTAATTGTTGTGTGGTAATTTCAGTATATCATAAAATATAGAAAATACAATAGTTTTTTATTTTATAAATAATAAAACTGCTCGACAAAAAGCAATGTGTTCTAAAGGACAGTACTACAAACAGAAATAAAAATACCGGCTGAAAAGGAGGAAAAACCTTTTTTTAGTCGGTGTTTTATGTCTTAAGCCGTAGCAAGCAACGACTTTGGCAGTCCAAAGTCAGTAAGTGAAATATTTGCCTTACGGCAAATGTGAAATAATCTGCCTTACAGATTTTGAAATATTGCTTCGCAATGTGAAATGAAATAAATCCCGATCACGCTCCGCAGAGCATTTCACTGTCCGAAGGACAATTTCACGCCCGAAAGGGCATTTCACAAATCCCGCAGGGATTTATTTCGTTGCAGAGTGTCCTTTGGGACACTCTGCAAATATCGGGCAGTTAGATAAATATTAACTTTTTGTATGATAAACTTGTTTAATAATTTAAGTTTTAATTAAAAACGGCTTAACTTATCCGCCCCAATTATTTCTATATTGCTTCGGGGTTTTGTTTTCTGACGATTTGAAGCGCTGAATAAAATAATTCGGCTCCATTCCGATATGCTCGGCTACTTCGTTTATCGGCATATTCGTTCCGCGAAGCAGTCTTTTTGCGCGGTTTATTCTGATATTTGAAAGATACTTTGCGGGGGACAAGCCCATTACATCCTTAAATGTCCTTTGTAAATGAAATTTTGAAATATTAAATTCGTTTGCCAACATATCTAAATCAATTTCTTCATTATAGTGGTGTCTAAGATAGTGTGCAATTTTTTCAACATAACTCGGAGAAGTATAATTTGAGGTAACGCTTTTTGTGATACACTCTTTAAGCAAGGTATTAAGAAGATTATCCGCTATAATTTCGTTATTTTGGTCTTTTGCATAATTGTTTGACACATAAATAATATTTTCGATAATCTCGCTTAAAGAGTTATCCGACACCATTGTGGCAACAGGGGAATAGTTATTGTTTTCTAAAAACCTTTCGTAATAGGTTTTAACATTTTTACCGCAAAAATGCACCCAATACATTTCCCATTTATCATAATTTGGGTCGGTGTAATAGTTTTGAGGCTCCTTGCAGTCGATAAACATAACACTGTCGGGAATTAAATCGTACTTTTCGCCGCCATATTCTAATATTCCTTTGCCCGAAATAGTAAATTTAATTAAATAGGAGTCAAGTCCGCTTCTTTTTGTGTAGTAGTTTTTACCGGTACAAAACTTGCCCGATTCCTGTATGTATAATAGGTTATCTTTTGAAAATAAGTTCGCATTCACAAATTTCCAAGTTGGTTTTTTCAGCATATCAAGTTGATATTTAAGTTCACTCATAATATCTCCCGTAACAACCGCAAGAATTTAATATTTTATAGCAAGTGTATTATATCATAAATTACATAATTTGTCTATAATGAGTATGGGTGATTATATGAAATATTATTTAGCGGTAGATATCGGTGCTTCGAGCGGAAGACATATTTTAGGCTATATACAAAACGGAAAACTTGTTTTGGAAGAAATATACCGTTTTGATAATGACTTGAAGCAGGTTGACGGCAATCTTACTTGGGATATTGAAAGCCTTACCGAAAGTGTTATTGACGGCATTGCAAAGTGTAAGGAAATAGGCAAAATACCCGAAACTGTTGCTATTGACACTTGGGGTGTTGACTATGTTCTTCTTGATAATTCAAAGAATGAGATTAAACCGACTTTTGCTTACAGAGACGGCAGAACAGACGGTATTCCCGAAGAAGTAGATAAAATTATTCCCCGAAAGGAATTATTTGAAAGAACGGGAATTACGGCTCTTAATTTTAATACGATTTATCAGCTTTATTGCGATAAAAAATCGGGCAAGCTTGACAAAGCAAGTCATTTTTTGATGATTCCCGATTATTTGTCCTATCGTCTTACGGGAATTATGGAAAACGAATATACCAATGCTACAACGGGTGGCTTGGTTAACGCTAAAACTAACGAGTGGGATTATGAACTAATTGAAAAATTAGGTTTTAATACCGAGCTTTTTCTGCCTCTTTCAAAGCCTGCCGGAAAATTGGGTGCCTTTTCAAAGGAGATAGAGGATAGAGTAGGATTTTGTGCAACGGTTGTTCACGCACCCTCTCACGACACGGCATCTGCGGTAGCGGCTTGTCCTATTGACGATAACAGTGTGTATATCTCGTCGGGTACTTGGAGTCTTATCGGTACGGAAAATAAAACCCCCGTGCTTGATTTTGAAGCAAGTAAAAACGGCTTTTCAAATGAAGGCGGTGTAGAATACCGTTTTAGATTCCTTGAAAATATAATAGGTATGTGGTTTTTCCAAAATATTCGAAAAAATTTAGATAAAAAATATACCTATGACGAAATGATGTTTATGGCAAAGGAAAGTAAATACGATAAGCTTATCGACCCTAATGACAAATCGTTTTTAGCACCTGAAAATATGATAACTGCCGTTCGTTCGTATTTAGGTGATGAAAATTTACCTATTGCCGATGTGCTTAAAAGTGTTTATTTATCTATTGCCAACTCTTATGATAATGCCGTAAAGACCATCGAAAAGTATTCAAACAAAAAAATAGAAAATATAATGATTGTCGGCGGAGGTAGTAAAGATTTATATCTTAACGAGCTAACCTCGAAAATTACCGGAAAAACGGTTTTGACCGGACTTTCGGAAGGCACCGCAACGGGTAATTTGTTATCGCAAATTATGTATTCAGAGGATATTAACCTTGAAAAAGCAAGGGTAATAATAAATAACTCATTTGAAATTAAGGAGGCACTTTAATTGAGTAGATACGAAGAAGCGAAAAAAATCTATGAAAAGCTTGGTGTTGATACCGAAAAAGCCCTTGAAACACTTAAAAATGTAACCGTTTCGGTTCATTGTTGGCAAGGCGATGATGTAGGTGGATTTGATAATAAAGAATCACTTTCGGGCGGTATTCAAACTACCGGTAATTATTTAGGAAAGGCTACAACTCCCGAGGAGTTAATGGCTGACCTTGATAAAGCGTTTTCGTTAATTCCGGGTAAGAAAAAATTAAACCTTCACGCTTGTTATGCTATTGCAAAAGACGGCGAAAAGGTTGACAGAAGTAAAATCGGCCCCGATAATTTTAAGGAATGGCTTGACTTTGCAAAGGACAGAAATATGGGTATCGACTTTAACCCGACTTTCTTTGCTCATCCTATGGTTAAAGACAATTTAACCCTTTCTTCTCCCGATGAAGAGGTTAGAAAGTATTGGATAGAACACGGTAAAAGATGTATAGAAATTTCCGAGTATTTTGCTAACGAAACGGGTATTCCCTGTGTTATGAATATTTGGATTCCCGACGGCTATAAGGATATTCCTGCCGACCGTTTAGGTCCCCGTGCAAGATTTAAGGATTCATTAGACCAAATTCTCTCTATTCCATACGATAAGAAAAAGGTTTATGTAACACTTGAATCAAAGGTATTCGGTATAGGTCTTGAAAGCTATACCGTAGGTTCGGGCGAATTTTGTCTTTCTTACTCCGATTATAAGGGTATCACACCGCTTATGGATAACGGACATTATCATCCTACCGAGGTTGTAAGCGATAAAATTTCTTCACTTCTTTTGTTTAATGAAAAAATCGCTTTACATATTACAAGACCTGTTCGTTGGGACAGCGACCATGTTGTTTTGTTTGATGACGAAACAAAGGAAATTGCAAAGGAAATTGTCAGAAACGATGCATTAGACAGAGTATTTATCGCAACCGACTATTTTGATGCGTCTATAAACAGAATTTCCGCTTGGGTAACCGGTGTCAGAAATGTCCAAAAGGCGCTCTTGTTTGCACTTTTGCAACCTAATGCCAAAATGAAGGCTTTGCAGGATAACAATGAGTTATCCGAGCTTATGGTGCTTGGCGAAGAGCTTAAAACCGCTCCTATGGGTGATATTTGGAACGAATATCTTGCTCGTGAGGGTGTAGAAAATAATTATTTTGAGAATATCAAAAAATATGAGAAAGAAGTATTGGTGAATAGATAATGAAAGATATATTTGAAGCTCCGTTTATAGTGAGAATGAGAAAGGTAACCCAAAATATGTACCGCTTAGGTTGGGACGAGCGTAACGGCGGTAATATAAGCTGTATTCTTGACGAAGATGAGATTAAGGAGTATCTTGACCTTAATAATGTAATCCGTACAATTCCTATGGGCTTTGAGGCTAAGGATTTAATCGGTAAAATCTTTATCGTAACCGGTACGGGCAAGTATTTCCAAAATGTCGGCTTTGACCCTGAGGATAACTTAGGTATTATTCGTATTGCAAAGGACGGCACAACAGCCGAGCTTTTGTGGGGATTTAAGGACGGCGGAAAGTTTACAAGTGAGCTTCCCGCTCACCTTATGACACATAGTGTTAGACTTAAAAAGGACCCAAGACACCATGTTGTTATGCACTGCCACCCGTCATATACTCTTGCTATGAACTACTGCGTAGAGCTTGACGAAAAGATTTTCACACACAAGCTTTGGGAAACCTGCACCGAATGTATGGTTGTATTCCCCGACGGTGTCGGTGTTCTTCCTTGGATGCTTTGCGGAACTAACGAAATAGGCGAAGCTACCGCTAAAAAGATGGAGGAATTCCGTCTTGTTATTTGGGGACTTCACGGCATTTACGGCACGGGTAACGATATGGACGAGGCATTCGGTCTTATCGAAACTGTCGAAAAGGCTGCTCAGCTTTATATGATAAGTGCTCATTTACCGAGAATTAACACTATTACCGACGACCAGCTTCGTGAAATCGCAAAGGGCTTTAATGTTAAATACAGAGAAGATTTTCTTAATTGATAGTTAATAATGCTCCCTTGTGGGCTTATTATATAAGGTTTGCCAAATCTTATGTGGTTTTTACAAATTATTAACATTATTTGGGCAAATGGTGTTATAATAGTATTACCGCAAATCAGAGCCGACAAAAATAAGTCGGCTGAACATTAAAAAAGCGAGGTATTAGATTATGAACAAATTTATGCTCAACGAAACTTCCTATCACGGTGCAGGGGCTATAAATGCTATCCCCGATGAAATCAAAAATCGTGGATTCAGCAATGTCTTTGTTGCTACTGACCCCGATTTAGTTAAATTCGGTATTTCGGCAAAGGTTACCGATTTACTCGAAAAAGCAGGTATTAAATATACCGTTTATTCTGATATTAAGCCAAACCCGACTATCGAAAATGTAAAACACGGTGTCGAAGAATTTAAGAAGGCTGATGCAGAGTGCATAATTGCAATAGGCGGCGGTTCTTCAATGGATACCGCTAAGGCTATCGGTATTATCATTACAAATCCCGAGTTTGCCGATGTTCGTTCTCTTGAAGGTGTAGCTCCTACAAAGAATCCGTGCGTACCGATTATCGCTGTTCCTACAACTGCCGGTACTGCTGCTGAGGTTACAATTAACTATGTAATTACCGATGTTGAAAAGAAAAGAAAGTTTGTTTGCGTTGACTGCCACGATATTCCCGTTGTAGCAGTAGTTGACCCCGATATGATGTCATCAATGCCGGCAGGACTTACCGCCGCTACGGGTATGGACGCTTTAACACACGCTATTGAGGGCTATATCACAAAGGGCGCTTGGGAGCTTTCGGATATGTTCCATATAAAAGCTATCGAGATTATCGCCCGTTCACTTCGTGATGCCGTAAACAATACCAAAGAGGGCAGAGAGGGAATGGCTCTCGGTCAGTATGTTGCCGGAATGGGCTTTTCTAATGTAGGTCTTGGTGTTGACCACTCTATGGCTCATACACTTTCGGCTTATTACGATATGCCTCACGGTAAGGCTTGTGCTACTCTTCTTCCTTGCGTTATGGAATACAATGCTCCCGCAACAGGTGAAAAATACCGTGAAATTGCAAGAGCTATGGGCGTTAAGGGCGTTGACGATATGTCGCAAGAGGAATACAGAAAGGCAGCCGTAGAAGCCGTTGCAAAGCTTGCCGAGGATGTCGGAATTGTAACATCGCTTAAAGGTGTTGCTAAGGATGAGGACATTCATCAAATGTCTGTTGACGCGTTTAATGATGCTTGCCGTCCGGGTAACCCGAGAGAAACAAGTGTCGAGGATATTGAAGCACTTTACCGTAGCTTGATGTAATAATACAAGAAAACGGTATTTTATTCGGATAAATTGTGTTTTATCTGCGGTTTTTTGTTGCTTCTTTTCTTTGAATTATAAACTGCAAAGATTTGCCACCCTTTGATTTTTAGGGTGGCTGATTTTTTTGTTTAAGTGTTATTGCTATTTTTAGGACTTTGTTGTATAATACCGTAGGTAATTGTCGTTTTTAGAAATATGAAAAGGGAAAAAATATGAGTAAGTATGCACCGCTTTGGATATGGATAAAGGAAAACTGTACCAATGATTTCAAAATCAGTTTTTCGGATATTGAGTGTATTTTGGGTTTTCCTATTGACCACTCCTTTTTGAAATACAAAAAGGAATCGGAAGAATACGGATTTACAGTTAAGCATATTTCTATGAAAGAACAATCGGTATTGTTTGAAACGATAAAATAAGTAAAGTTTGAGAGTGAATTTTGTGTTTAAGCCAATGTTATTTTCGTCCCTTAAAAAGTATTCGAAGGAACAGCTTTTAAGGGATATTATTTCGGGAATTATTGTTGCGATA
The DNA here is from genome assembly GCA_002315685.1 of Ruminococcaceae bacterium UBA1741. Lineage (GTDB taxonomy): Bacteria > Bacillota > Clostridia > Oscillospirales > Acutalibacteraceae > UBA737. The sequence continues at coordinate 9,157 of DCHX01000041.1, read as the reverse complement.
ATTGCGCTGCCGTTGTCTATTGCTTTGGCATTAGCTTCGGGTGTAGGTCCCGAGCAAGGTCTTTATACCGCAATTATTGCGGGATTTTTAATTTCGTTTTTCGGCGGCAGTTCTGTTCAAATTGCAGGACCGACTGCGGCTTTCGCTACTATTGTTGCGGGGATAGTTGCAACAAAGGGAATGGACGGACTTGTTGTTGCGACTGTTATGGCAGGTATAATACTGATACTTATGGGGCTTTGTAAGCTCGGTGGTCTTATTAAGTTTATTCCGTACACCATTACAACCGGCTTTACGGCAGGTATTGCGGTAACGATAGCAATAGGTCAAATAAAGGATTTTTGCGGTCTTACATATCCTATCGGCACTTCTGCTATTGAAACTGCCGATAAGGTAAAGGCTATTGTAAAAAATATTGCTACAATAAATCCTTTTGCGGTAATAACGGGAGTTATTTGCCTTATAATTTTAATTCTTTGGCCTAAAATTTCAAAAAAGATACCGGGTAGTTTAATTGCCGTTTTAGTCGGAATATTGCTCGTAAAGTTTATTCCCGCATTCAGCAGTGTGAAAACTATCGGCAGTCTATATACAATAAGTAACAAATTGCCGATACCGTCAATACCGCATTTGAGTTTGGATATAGTAAAGGATACTTTGCCTAATGCCTTTACTATTGCCGTACTTGCGGCTATTGAATCATTGCTTTCGTGCGTTGTGGCGGACGGAATGGTAAATTCAAAGCACCGCTCAAATACCGAGCTTATCGGTCAGGGAATAGGAAATATCGGCTCTGCGCTGTTCGGCGGTATTCCCGCTACGGGCGCTATTGCCCGAACTGCCGCAAACATCAAAAGCGGAGGCAGAACGCCTATTGCCGGAATTGTTCACGCAATAGTTTTAGTGTTGATTCTTGTGGTTCTTATGCCTTATGCCGCTTGGATTCCTATGCCTACTATTGCCGCTATTCTTTTTCAGGTAGCATATAATATGTGTCAGTGGAAACCTTTTGTAAAGCTTTGTAAAACGGCCCCTAAAAGCGATATTATTGTTCTTGTATTAACATTCGTTTTAACGGTTGTATTTGACCTTGTAGTTGCTATTGAGTTCGGTATGCTTTGTGCTGTACTCTTATTTATTAAGAGGTCAAGCGAACAAACGGGAGTAGAGGGTTGGCATTATAAAGAGGAGGACGAGACAACGGATAACGACGATTTGTTGTTTGTTCCTAAATCCGTTCGTGTTTATGAAATTTCGGGACCTCTCTTTTTCGGTGCTTCCCAAATTATTGCCAATATAGAGTTTAAGAAATATACTAAATGCTTAATACTTCGTATGCGTTCGGTGCCGAGCCTTGATATTACGGGTATGAATGCACTTGACGATTTATATAAAAAGTGTCAAAAGAAGAATGTCAGACTTGTTTTAAGTCATGTAAACGAGCAACCCTTAAATGTTATGACAAAAGCAGGTTTTGTTTCAAAGGTCGGATTAGAAAATTTCAGACCGAATATTACCTCGGCTCTTGAATGGGCAAGTGAATGTTCAAAAGACATTTAGCTTTGATTTTTAGGAGATAAGTTTGAAAGATAAATCTTC
>DCHX01000041.1:0-7496 GCA_002315685.1 Ruminococcaceae bacterium UBA1741 | reverse complement strand
CCGAAAAACATGGCATTTTATGACCGTTCCTTTCGTTGGTCGTTTGTGCCTAAAAGCGAAAGCGGAAAGGAATGGTCATAAAAATGGATAATAAACGATTTGAACAATTGCTATTAAGCGTTCAAAAGCCCGGTAGATATTCGGGCGGCGAAATCAACAGTGTGGTTAAGGACAAAAAGGATATTGATGTCAGGTTTGCCTTTTGTTTTCCCGATAATTACGAGGTTGGAATGTCCCATTTGGGAATGAAAATTCTCTATTCGCAGTTTAACGAGCGAAAAGATATTTGGTGCGAAAGAGTTTTTGCGCCTTGGCCTGATTTTGAGGCTGTTATGAGGCAAAATAACATTTTGCTTTTCGGACTTGAAAGCCGTGAGCCTATTAAGGATTTTGATTTTATCGGTTTTACGCTTCAATACGAGCTTTCGTATTCTAATATTCTTAATATGTTAGAGCTTAGCGGTCTTCCGCTTTTGGCAAAGGATAGAAAGGATTTTACACCTTTGGTGGTAGCGGGAGGACCATGTACCTGTAACGCCGAGCCTATTGCCGATTTTGTTGACATTTTCTTTTTAGGCGAGGGAGAACAGTCGGATTTAGAGGTAATCGACCTATATAAAAAGTGCAAGAAAAACGGAAAAAGTAAGAAGGATTTTTTAATTGAGGCTTCAAAAATAGAGGGCGTTTATGTTCCGTCCCTTTATGATGTTTCTTACAATGATGACGGCACAATAGAAAAAATAACACCCAAAGAAAATGCGCCTATGCCTATTCGTAAAAGAATAGAAACCGATTTGGATAAAACATATTATCCCGAAAAATTTGTTGTGCCGTATATTGAGATAGTTCACGATAGAGCGGTACAGGAAATTTTCAGAGGTTGTATCAGAGGTTGCCGTTTTTGTCAGGCGGGTTTTATATACAGACCTGTAAGGGAAAAAAGCGTCGAAACTATTTGCCGTCAGGCAAAGGCAATTTGCGAAAGCACGGGATATGACGAAATTTCGCTTTCGTCCCTCAGCACGAGCGATTATACAAAGTTAGAGCCACTTCTTAATGATTTACTCGACTTTACCGAAAAGGATAAAATAAGTCTTTCGTTGCCGAGTCTCAGAATAGATAATTTTTCAGACGAACTGTTAGAAAAAATAAACCATGTAAGAAAGAGCGGACTCACCTTTGCGGTTGAGGCGGGTACTCAAAGACTTAGAAATGTAATAAACAAAAATATAACCGAAGAAGAAATTATAAGGACCTGCAAAACCGCTTTTGCGGGGGGATATACCGCAGTAAAGCTTTACTTTATGATGGGACTTCCTACCGAAACCTATGATGATATAAAAGGTATTGCCGACTTAGCACAAAAAATTGTTGATACATTTTACGAAATGCCGAATAAACCAAAAGGTAAAAGCGTTAGTGTAAATATAAGCGTTTCGAACTTTGTTCCGAAGCCTTTTACACCCTTTGAATTTCACCCCCAAATAACAAGAGAAGAGATAGTCGCAAAGCAACAGTATCTTAAAGAATGTATCCGTTCAAGAAAGATAACCTTTAATTATCACGAGAACAAAACAAGCTTTTTAGAGGGTGTTTTTGCCCGTGGCGACCGTAGGCTGTCCGCCGTAATTCTTAAAGCACACGAAAAGGGCTGTAAGTTTGACAGCTGGGACGAATACTTTGATTTGGATAAGTGGAACGAAGCCTTTGCCGAATGTGGGATAGTACCCGAATTTTATGCAAACAGGGAAAGAACATACGAAGAAATAAACCCGTGGGACCATCTTGATTACTGCGTTTCAAAAGGATTTTTAATAAAAGAAAACGAACAGGCAAAGCTTGCTGTTACTACGCCTAATTGCAGGCAAAAGTGTGCTTCCTGCGGTGCTAATGTTTTCGGAAAGGGTGTTTGTTTTGAAAAGCGTTAGATTACTTTTTACAAAATCCGCCCGTGCCCGTTTTGTTTCCCATCTTGACATAAACAGATTTATGACAAGAATTGTAAGAAAGGCAAAGCTCGATATTTGGTACACCGAGGGCTTTAATCCGCACCCGTATATTACCTTTGCACTACCGCTTCCGCTCGGTTTTGAGGGTAAGTACGAAATAATGGATATTCGCATAAATGACGATAACGCACCATTAGGCGAAATTGTAGATAAGTTAAATTCGGTTTGTCCTCCTGATATTAGATTTTTTGATGCGGTAGAGCCTATAAAAAAGGTGGGAGAAATCGGATATGCGACTTATGATATTGTATTTGACGACAACGGAAATGTGGCTCAAAAACTAAAAGAGTTTATCGGCAAAGACAAAATCGTTACGAAAAAGCGGACTAAAAAAGGCGATTATAAGGAAATAGACATAAAAGAAAAAATAAAGGCCTTTGATATTGGGGTTGTCGGGAACGAAACCAAGCTTTCTCTTGTTTTGCCCGCAGGCTCAGATGATAATATTAACCCCGCACTTTTAATAGATTCGTTTTATAACGACTTTAATGACGAATACTATTGCTACACGGTAACAAGAACTTCGATTCTTGATAAAAATATGGAGAAATTTATATAATAAGTCTTTTTATATGTTATATTTATCGGGCACAGAAAAAACTGTGCTCTTTTTTTACAAAAAATGCCGAAATATTAAATATTTTGTGTTTACAAAAGCCTACAAAAGTGTTATTATATATTCGTATGAGACTGCTAAAAGCTTGCTTTCTCTAACACAAATAATTTTAGGAGGAATTTTCAATGGCCAGAAAATTCAAAACTATGGATGGTAACAACGCCGCTGCGCATGTTTCCTATGCGTTTACCGAAGTTGCCGGAATTTATCCGATTACACCATCCAGCCCGATGGCTGACTATGTTGATCAGTGGTCTGCTCAGGGCTTAAAGAATATCTTCGGCACAACCGTTAAGGTTGCCGAAATGCAGTCCGAAGCCGGTGCTTCCGGTACAGTTCACGGCTCTCTTGCTGCCGGTGCTCTTACCACTACCTTTACCGCTTCTCAGGGACTATTACTTATGATTCCGAATATGTATAAGATTGCAGGTGAATTGCTTCCTTGCGTATTCCATGTGTCTGCTCGTTGCGTAGCATCTCACGCTCTTAACATTTTCGGCGACCATTCCGATGTATATGCTTGCCGTCAAACCGGTTTTGCTATGCTTGCCGAAACTAACCCACAGGAAGTTATGGACTTGGGCGCTGTTGCTCACTTGGCTGCTATTAAGGGCAGAGTTCCGTTTATCAACTTCTTTGACGGTTTCCGTACTTCTCACGAAATCCAAAAGATTCAAGTTTGGGATTACGAGGATTTGAAAGAAATGTGCGATATGGATGCTGTTGAAGCATTCCGTAAGAGAGCGCTTAACCCTGAGCGTCCTGTTATGCGTGGTTCACACGAAAACGGCGATATTTTCTTCCAGCACAGAGAGGCTTGCAATAAGTATTATGATGCTATGCCTCAAATTGTTGAAGAATATATGGACAAGGTTAATGCAAAGCTCGGCACTGACTATAAGCTTTTCAACTACTACGGTGCTTCCGATGCTGACCGTGTAATCGTTGCTATGGGCTCTATCTGCGATGTTGCAGAGGAGGTTATTGATTACTTGACCGCAAAGGGTGAAAAGGTAGGTCTTGTAAAGGTTCGTCTTTACCGTCCTTTCTCTGCCGAAAAGTTGGTTGAGGCTATTCCTGCTACTGTTAAGAAGCTTGCTGTTCTTGACCGTACAAAAGAGCCGGGTGCATTAGGCGAACCGCTCTATTTAGATGTTGTTGCCGCTCTTGCACAGCAAGGCAGACATATTGATGTTATTACCGGCGGTAGATACGGTTTAGGCTCTAAGGATACTCCTCCTTCAAGCGTATTCGCAATTTATGATGAGCTTAAAAAGGATGCTCCTAAGGCTCAGTTTACTATCGGTATTGTTGATGATGTTACTAACCTTTCACTTGAAGAGGTTGAAGCTCCTAACACCGCTGCTGCCGGCACAAAAGAATGTAAGTTCTGGGGACTCGGCGGAGACGGTACCGTTGGTGCTAACAAAGACTCTATCAAGATTATCGGCGACCATACCGACAAGTATGTTCAAGCATACTTCCAGTATGACTCAAAGAAAACCGGCGGTATTACCATTTCGCACTTGCGTTTCGGCGACAAGCCGATTAAGAGCCCATACTACATAAATAAGGCTGACTTCGTTGCTTGTCATAACCCGTCTTATGTTATTAAGGGCTACAAGATGGTAAACGATGTTAAACCGGGCGGTGTATTCCTTATCAACTGTCAGTGGACTCCTGAGGAGTTAAACGAGCATATGCCTGCTGAGGCTAAGAGATATATCGCAAAGAACAACATTCAGCTTTATACGGTTAATGCTATTGACTTGGCTGCACAAATCGGTCTCGGCAAGCGTACAAATACCGTTCTTCAATCCGCTTTCTTTGCTCTTAGTGAAGTTCTTCCCCGTGAAGAAGCTATCGGCTATATGAAAGAAAAAGCTCAGAAGTTTATGAAGAAGGGTATCGAAATCGTTCAAATGAACGAAAAGGCTATTGATGCCGGTGCTACCGCTTATGTTAAGATAGATATTCCGAGCAGTTGGGCTGATGCTGCCGATAAGAATGACGGTGCTAAGACCGAAGGACCTGCAAAGCTTGCTAAGATGGTTGATACTCTTATGAAGCCGGTAGGTCTTATGAACGGCGATTCATTACCTGTTTCTGCATTCTCCGATTATGCTGACGGTACATTTGAACAAGGTGCTTCCGCTTATGAAAAGCGTGGCGTTGCCGTTATGGTGCCTGAATGGAATAACGATACTTGTATCGGTTGTAACAAGTGTGCGTTTGTTTGTCCTCACGCTACAATTCGTCCGTTCGCTTTATCTGCTGACGAAAAGGCAAAGGCTCCCGATACACTTAAAGTTGCTACAAAAGAAAAACTCGTTACAAACAAGGGCTATGCTTACACAATGACGGTATCTCCGCTTGATTGTATGGGTTGCGGAGTTTGCGTTGGCGTATGTCCTACAAACTCACTTAAAATGGCTCCGCAAGAGGGACAACTCGTTGAACAGAAGTCGTTTGATTACTGCGTTGCAAATGTAACCGAAAAGGAAGATGTTGCAAGCAGTGCAAATCTTATTTCTTCACAGTTCAAGAAGCCGTTGCTTGAATTCTCCGGCTCTTGCGCAGGTTGTGCTGAGACCTCTTATGCCCGTCTTATCACACAACTTTTCGGCGATAGAATGTATATTTCCAATGCAACAGGTTGTTCTTCAATTTGGGGCGGTCCTGCTGCTACTTCTCCGTACACAACTGATGCTAACGGCCATGGTCCTGCTTGGGCTAACTCATTGTTCGAGGACAACGCTGAGCACGGTTACGGTATGTATTTAGGTCAAAACGCTATTCGTGAGCGTCTTATTGATGATGTTAAGGCTATTGTTGAGTCTGACAAGGCTGAGGCTGAGGTTAAGGCTTGCGGTGAAGCTTATCTTGCAACTCTTAATGACGGCGAAGCTAATGCAAAGGCTTCTAAGGAGCTTGTAGCTGCTATTAAGAAGGCAGGTCCTATGTGCGAGAAGTGCAACGATGTTTTAGCTAACAGCGAATATCTCTCCAAGAAGTCCGTTTGGATTTTCGGCGGAGACGGTTGGGCTTATGATATCGGCTTCGGCGGTCTTGACCATGTACTTGCAAGCGGTCAAAATGTAAACATTATGGTATTTGATACCGAAGTTTACTCTAACACCGGCGGACAGGCTTCAAAGGCTTCAAATATCGGTCAGGTTGCTCAATTTGCTGCTGCCGGTAAAGCAATCGCTAAAAAGTCTTTGGCTGAAATTGCTATGTCCTACGGATATATCTATGTAGCACAAATCGCTATGGGTGCTGACCAAAATCAAACTCTTAAAGCAATTAAGGAAGCAGAAGCTTATGACGGTCCTTCACTTATCATCGGCTATGCTCCTTGCGAAATGCACTCTATTAAGGGCGGTATGGTTAACTGTCAGAGCGAAATGAAGAAGGCTGTTGACTGCGGATATTGGGATCTCTTCCGTTATAATCCTGCACTCAAAGCAGACGGCAAATCTCCGTTCTCACTTGATAGCAAGCCTGCTACTGCCGATTATAAGGAATTCATCCTCGGTGAAGCTCGTTATTCTTCACTTACACGCTCATTCCCCGATCGTGCAAATGAACTCTTTGATAAGGCTGCTGAAACTGCAAAGGCTCGTCGTGCTCATCTTGAAAAATTGGTTGAGCTTTACGGCAAATAATAGTTTCAAAAATTAAAATTAAAGACTGCTTATTCAAAGCTTCGGCTTGATAAGCGGTCTTTTTTTGTTTGTTTATTTTATTAAGTTTTGGCAAGAATATTAGTGGAAGTGATGTTATGAAAATTATAGAAAACATATTCAAAGTGTTATTTTATTTGCTGTTTATATTTTGTGTTGCCATATTTGTTTTGATTTATACGCTTGATAAATCGGTTTCAAACAGTTATCAAATATCAACAAAGGATAATTTCAGCATAAGCTCATTTGTGCCTGTTACGGCAGTAAATAACGGAACCGAAATATCTAACGAAGACTTCAAAAATGCGGGAGATACATTTCAAGTTGACCTTAAAATGTTCGGTGTGATACCCTTTTCTAAAACAACACTTGAAGTAGTGGACGAAATGCACGTTCAAGTTCTCGGAACACCGTTCGGTATGAAATTATATACCGACGGTGTGCTTGTAATTGAAATTTCCGAGGTAGAAACTAAAAACGGAAAGTGCTGTCCTGCGAAGGATGCGGGACTTAAAGTCGGGGACTATATCAAAACCGCTAACGGCAACGAAATTACCTGTAATGAGGATTTAGGCGAAGTTGTTAAAGCAAGCGGAGGTAAACAAATTAAACTTTCAATAGTAAGAAACGGTAAGAATATGTCGATTAAGCTATTGCCGAAGCTTGATAAAGAAAACAACTGCTACCGTGCGGGTGTTTGGGTTAGGGATAGCTCGGCGGGAATCGGAACTATGACATTTTACAGTCCTTCCGATAATGTTATATGCGGCTTGGGACACGGAATATACGACAGCGATACCGAGGAAATACTTTCTATCGAGTCGGGCGAGCTTGTAGGTGCTAAAATTTTGTCGGTAGAAAAGGGCGAAAACGGAAAAGCAGGGGAATTAAAGGGCAGATTTACCTATGAAAAAATATCAGATATAAGTCTAAATTCGGATAACGGCGTATATGGTGTTTTGACGGGTGGTCTTGAAAACTCGGTGCTTACAGAGGTTGCATTAAAACAGGATGTTAAAAACGGTGAAGCACAAATTCTTTCAACAATAAACGGAGATAAACCCGAGCTTTATAGCTGTGAAATAAAAATAAATAATTCAAAAAAATCAAATGCTCATAATATTATTGTTACAATAACCGATAAAAAGTTAATAGCAAAGACGGGAGGAATAGTGCAGGGTATGT
>DCHX01000026.1 GCA_002315685.1 Ruminococcaceae bacterium UBA1741 | reverse complement strand
GGTGATGGGAATCGAACCCACACGACCAGCTTGGAAGGCTGGGATTCTAGCCATTGAACTACACCCGCATCTACGACAAAAGTTATATTACCACACCTTATAATAAAAATCAAGTATTTTTTAATAATTTTATTGTATTTTTTGCGTATTTTTTACAGCTCTGTTTATTTTTATAGATAGTATGGTGCAGATAATTCGATAACTATGCTTTGCAAATTATTATTTCGGTTGCCTATGCTTTCTTTTTATATTGCATAATGCCTATACGAATATTTTTTAAACGAAAAGTTATTAGTTCTAAATCGGACAAACACTTCATACTATTTAGTGGAAGTGAAGATTATGGAAATAGAAAACATTAAAAACTATATTTATGCAATTCCTCAAAGAATCAAGTGCTATATTCTTTCTTTGCCTGACGATTTTTTGAACTGCGTCGAGGAAATAAGATTAAGGGTTAATTTACCTGTATGCTTTACTGTGATGGGAAAACCGATTTTTTTGCTTAAAAACGGACAAACCTCATACAAATTCGGCAGTAATTGCGTTTGTTGTGATAAGGGCGATATAGCGGAATGCTTTATGCTTCTTACAAAGCATTCGGTTTATGCTCATACCGAGGAGATAAAGAACGGCTTTGTTATGATGGAAAACGGCCACAGAGCAGGGATTTGCGGTACATATTCAAGCAACGGAATGATTTTTGATATTACAAGCATTAACATTCGAATTGCAAGACAAATAAACGGATGCGCCGATTATATCTTTTCAAATTACGATAATAAAGGACTGCTTATTTTAGGAAAGCCGGCAAGCGGAAAAACAACAATAATAAGAGATTTGATAAGACAAATATCAAATAGCAACAAAAAGGTAAGCGTTATTGATTCAAGAGGCGAAATATCCGCATATTTCAAAGGACAAAGCAGTTTTGATTTAGGCAATAACACCGATACATTAGTAATAGAAAACAAAGCAAAGGGAATAGAAATTGCGATTAGAACGCTTTTTCCCGATGTGGTTGCTTTTGACGAAATAGGAAGCTTAGAGGAATTAGATGCCGTAATTCAAGGCTTTAATGCAGGTGCTCAAATAATTACAACTGCACATATCGGTACGCTTTCTGAAATACCCAAAAGAGAAATCGTTTTACGGTTGCTGAAAACGGGTGCAATAGGACAGGTTGTGATTTTGTCGGGTGAGATAGGAGAAAAACCGCAAATTTGTTTTTCAGAGGAAATTAAGTTTGAAAGATAAATCTTCCAAACTTGAAAAATTATAACGCGCCGTTTTTCTCGCCTCTTACGAGGAACCGAAAACATGGCATTTTATGGCCGTTCCTTTCGTTGGTCGTTTGTGCCTAAAAGTGAAAGCGGAAAGGAATGGTCATAAAAATGAATTATCTTTTTAGACTAATCGGATTAACAATAATTGTGTTGTCGTTTTGGGGCTTCGGGTTTTACAAGGCAATAAGCATAAAAAGCAAAAGAGATTTTTTACTTAAAGTTTGTTTTTGCCTTGATGAGCTTTCGAATAAAATTCGTATGGGTGCAGGAGAAAGAAAAGAAATAATTGAAGAAAGTTTTTCAAAAACCGATGCCGAGTTTAACGGAAAAACCTTGATAATTGATAATAAACTTGTAGAAAATGAGGATAAAAAGCTGATTGATAATTTGTTTTTTGAAATCGGCAAAAGCGACCGAAACGGTGAATGCGAAAGGATTTCTCATTATAGAAATCTTTTGTATAAGCGGTATGAAACACTTGACTTTGAGTATAAATCAAAATCAAAAATATGGCAAACAGTTTGTCTTTGCTCAGGGCTTTCGGTTGCAATTTTAATGATTTAGGGTGTATTTATGAATGTTGATTTTATTTTCAAAATTGCCGCTATCGGCATTATTGTAACGGTGCTTAATCTTTTGCTTGTAAGGTCGGGCAGAGAAGAACAGGCATTGCTTACCACACTTGCTGGGCTTGTTGTAGTCTTGCTTATGATAGTTAAAGCAATAGCCGAACTTTTCGGCGAAATAAAGAGTGTTTTCGGGCTATGATAAGCGATATTTATAAAATTATCGCACTTCTTATTGTATGTGCGGTTATTCTTGTAATGCTTAAAAATTACAGGATAGAATATGCGCTCCTATTTTCAGTTGCGATAACCGTTAGTTTGCTTATTTATGTTATTAAAACGGTTTATCCTGCGATAAATACGGTAAGGGAAATATACGAAACTTCAAGCGTTGATTTTGACGGATTCAGTGTTGTATTAAAGGCGATAGGTATTGCATATCTTGTGAATTTTTGTGCAGATACTTGTAGAGATTTCGGACAAACTGCATTAGCCGAAAAAGCCGAGTTTGTAGGAAAATGCGCACTCTTAATTCTTTCGGTACCGCTTATAAACTCAATTCTTCAAATTGCTATCAGGTTTGCAAAGTTATGAAAAAAATATATTTTATATTGTGTATTTTTCTTTTGACATTTTGGATTTTTTCTATAAATACTTTTGCCGAAAGTACAAGCGAAAACGGCACAAAAGAAATAATAAATACCGATGAACTTATAGAAATAATTGATGATAAAACCGGAAATTTTATAAGGGATAACGATATAGATATTTCGGACTATAATTGGGTAAACAGTCTTACAAGCGAAAGCTTTATTAAATATTTTTTTAATATTTTGAAGGATGGAATTAAAACACCTGTAAAAGCCGGAATTTCGATAATTATGATAATAATAATTCTTTCGGGCTTCGGAACATTTCAAAAGAAAAACGAACTGACAAATGTTTTGGTAACGGTAGCATCGCTTTTGGTTGCGATAATTGTATCTACCGATGTTTTAAGTACCGTAAATGCAAGCGTTACGGCAATAAATTATGTTTGCACATTTATGCTTTCGTTTTTGCCGATATTCTTTTCGGTTGTGTTACTTTCCGGCAATGTAATTACAAATACCTATTCAAGCGGACTTTTACTCTTTTTTGTAAACTGCATTTCACAGTTTGCCTCAAAATCGGTAATGTCGTTAATGGGCGGATATTTGAGTCTCGGTCTAATGTCTTCAATATCTCCTCTTGATATACTTACTAATGTTTCAAAGGCAATAAAAAAGATTGCGATATGGGGTTTTAGTCTTGTTTTAACTGTATTTGTAGGTGTCTTAAATCTTCAAACTACGGTAAACTCCACCGCCGATTCATTGGCAATTAAAACTACGAAATTTGTTGTCGGTACCTGTGTTCCGATAGCGGGAAGTGCTCTTGCGGAAGCAAGCGGAACGCTATATTCCTCAATGTCGCTTTTGAAATCTTCGGTAGGTGCCTTCGGCATTGTGGCTATTGCAATAGCTTTTGTGCCGATATTGTTTGAGCTTTTTATTTGGAAGGGTGTTTTGCTTTTTTGCAACACCGTTTCAAATTCTTTTTCGCAGGATAAAATTTCCAACCTTATTGATGCCGTGAGTTCACTTTTTTCGGTTATGATTTCGATAGTTTTGTTTATCGGAAGTCTATTTATTATTTCTCTTAGTATTATTGTTTCGGCAGGTAAAGGATAATGAATAATTTATCGGAATTTATAATTTCGTTTTGCGTTGTTTCCGCATCAATAGGTGCTGTAAGCTTTATTGTTCCAAGCGGGAAAATGTCAAAATCGGTTAAGTATATTATCACGCTTTCGGTACTGACGGTATTGCTTTCAATATCCTTAAAAATTGCAAACATAAATATTGATTATAAATCGTTTAATGCGGTTACATTAGAACAAGATGTTCCCGAAAAGGCAGTAAAAACGGCAGTTGAAGCCACGCTTGATAAAAATAATATAGAATACGAAAAAGTTGAAATAATTACGGATAAATCGGATGGCACAAGCATAGATTATATTAAAGTTATTGTTTATTCGGATGAAAACGAAGAAAAAATCAAAAAGGCAATAGGGGAAAATGAAAACATAGAGGTTTTGATAATCAATGAATGAAAAAATCAAACTATTATCAAAAAAAATAACACCAAAAACACTTGGAATTTTAGGTGTTATCGGGATGGTTATTGTGCTTTTATCATCATTTATTCCGACTTCGAAAAATAAGACCGGCGATAGTGATGAGTTTGACAGCGAGGCTTACAGAAAAGGACTTGAAAAGAGCGTAGTTGATATAGTTTACGGAATAACGGGCGATAAAAAATCAACTGTTGTAATAACCCTTGAAAGCGGTGTGAGGTACTCTTATGCAGATGATACAAAAAAGGATACCAACACAACCGATAACGAAAAGACAACCCAAAACAGCAAAAAAGAAGAGTCCTCGCATATAACCGTAAAAACGGCCGACGGAGATGAAAAGGCATTGATAGTTACTGAAAATATGCCGGAAATCAGGGGGGTTGCGGTAATATGCGAATACGGAGATGATGAAGTAATATCAGAAAAAATAAGAGGTGCCGTTGAGGCAGCTCTTGATATAACATCCAAACGAATTTATATTGCAGGAAAAAACTAATATCAGAATGGAGATTATTATGAAAAAAGGTAAAGTTTTAGGAAAAAGTCAAGTTATTGCGGTTTTAATGGTTTTGTGCTTGGGCGGAGCGGTTTGGCTTAATATGAAGTTTTCGTCCACTTCAAAGTATTTGGGAGAGGCTACATATGTTGATTCTAAAAAATCAACAGCCGTTGCGACCTGTGCAAAGTCAGAAACCTCCGACTATTTTGAAACGGTCAAAAAAGACCGTACAAAAGCCCAAGAGGAAGCCGAAGAAACTGTTACAGAGTTGCTTAAAGGCGATAAATTAACCGATGAAGAAAAAGCGGAGGCAATTAATCTTACAAAAGAAATTGCAAAAAGAATTGAATCGGCTAATAACATTGAAACACTTTTAGTGGCAAAGGGATTTAAGCAATCGGTTGCAGTGCTTACGGATAAAAATGCAAATATTGTGGTAAAATCCGACGGTCTTACAACCGCTCAAACTATTCAAATTCAAGATGTCGTAACAAGCCAAACGGGAATAAATTTAGCTAACATAAAAATTGTTACTGTAAAATAGTTGTAATTTTTTGAAAATGTGTTACAATAGTTAAAAATAAGGATTCGGAGGAACCCATAATGCAGGACAATAATACTGAACTTTCCGTAAGTACCGAAGTGCTTGAAAAAATGGCTGAAATTGCCGCTTGTGAAATTGACGGTGTTGCCGGTCTTACTAAAAAATCCATTGATATTAAGGGCGCTATTAAAAATATGAATGCTTTTAAGGGCGTAAAAATAGAGAATATCAGCGGAAATATCACCATAAATATTTTTGTAACACTTAAAGCCGGTGCAAAGCTTCGCGAAACCGCTGAGGCCGTTCAGCAAAATGTTAAAGAAAAAATCCAAAATATGACGGGAACTGCGGTAACAAAGGTTAATGTTGAAATTTCCGACATTGATAATACCGCTGAACAAGCGTAAAAATTTAGAGCTGACTCACTTTTTTGTGAATCAGCTCTTTTCTTGTTCTATCGGTATTAACTTTGAAAAGACGCAGGTGTGATGAACGGTAATTCGTTTGTCCTCGTGAAGTGAGCCGAAAAACCACTGCTTGTAAGTAAGAGAACGGCCTAATTCTTCGAAATATCCGTTAAGCTTATTTACTCGGTCGATATTTCCGTTGCGAAGCAGCATAGAGCTTTTTACAAGAGAGGGTGGCTCGTGGGTAATGATGTAATCAACCTTACAGTTTTCTTCGTCAAGTCGCATAGCACCCTGTGCCATTTCGGTAGGTGTCGGTTCTTCTTCTCGCCACCAAAGACCTTTTTCAACCCTCATATCCTTGTCAATGCTCTCTCCGCCTCCGAAGGTAAAGAAGGTATGGTTTTCAATTCTGAAAATTTGTCCTCGCATCAGATGAATAAGATTACCCTTAATACGATGTACTTTTCCGCCCTTCCAAACGGTAACTCTTGAATGATTTATTTTTTGCATATTGTCGTGGGTGCCCTCAACAAACGCGGTTACGAATTTGCGGGTAGAAAAGAATTTTATTACCTTTTTTTCAAGCTCTCCGCCATCAAAAATGTATCCGAAATCTCCGCAAACGATAAGGGTATCGCCCTTTTTTAGCTTTCTGAACTCTTTGTCATAAAGGCGCTCAATATCG
Organism: Ruminococcaceae bacterium UBA1741; assembly: GCA_002315685.1. GTDB lineage: Bacteria > Bacillota > Clostridia > Oscillospirales > Acutalibacteraceae > UBA737. The sequence continues at coordinate 16,265 of DCHX01000026.1, read as the reverse complement.
CCGTGCATATCGCCCGTAATGTAAACCGTAAAATCACCCACTTGCAAAAAAATATAATATTATTGTATTTTGATACTTTAATTTTGTCAATAGTTATTGTATAATAATAAAAAATACTTTCGGGGGATATTATGATAAAAAAGATTTCTTCCATTTTAATATGCTTTATTTTAATTGCCGCTTGTATTACGGTACCTGCTTCGGCTTATGAGCCTACCGGCTTTGATATTACGGCAAAAACCGCTGTTTTTGCGTCTCTAGATACGGGAGAAGTGCTTTTTTCCCGTAATCCCGATACAAAAATTTACCCCGCTTCTATCACAAAAATAATGACAGTTACCTTAATGCTTGAAAGCGAGAAGTTTAATCCCGAAGGTCGTATTGCTATGACACAAGAGGTTTTAACCCTGATAAGCGGTACGGGTAGTTCTGTTTCAAATCTTAAAGCGGGTGAGGAAATCTCTCAACTTGATTTAGCTTATTTTGTGCTTATGGCTTCGTTTGGCGACTGTGCTTATCTTGCGGCGATTTACTATGGCGATACGCTTGAAAATTTTGTTCGGATGATGAATGATAAGGCGACTGAATTAGGACTGAAAAACACCCATTATCAAAACCCCGTGGGACTTCACGATACTCAAAATTATACTACCGCAAACGATACTTTGATACTTACATCTTATGCGCTTAAAAATGAAACCTTTAAGAAAATATGCGAAACTACCCGCTATACTGTTGCGGCCACTCAATTTTCGAGGGAAAGAACTATATCCACAACTAATTTTTTGCAAGACAGCACCACGAATTATTATTATTCTTATGCAAAGGGTGTAAAAACCGGATACACCGATGAGGCGGGAAGATGCTTGGTTTCTACCGCTTCTTACGATGGGTATAACTATATTTGTATTTTGTTCGGTTGCCCCGTTGACCCCTCTTGCAGACACGAATTTGTTGACAGCAAAAACATTTATAAATGGGCATTTAATAATTTTGAATTTAAGCAGGCGGCTGATGACAAAAATCCTATTTGCGAAATAGGTGTTGACTTGTCGCTTGAACGGGATTTTTTACCCCTTTATATAGAAAAAAGCTTTTTGACTGTAATGCCTAAAAAGTCGGATGCCTCTACTATTACCATTGAGCCTCACTTAAAGCAAAAAACCGTGGATGCGCCGATAAAAAAAGGTGATATTTTGGGAACTGCCGATGTGATTTATGCTGAGGAGGTTATCGGAACTGTAAACCTAATAGCAAAGGAAGATGTAAAGAGAAGTAATTTGCTATATGTGTTTAGAACGGTAAAAAGATTTTTTATATCAAAGTATATGATAGCCGTTTACATTGTGATAGGACTCCTTATTGTTGCATTTTTTGTTGGGGTTTATAAGCTTAATAAGGGTAATAAAAAACGCCGTAATGTAAAATATGTACCCTACAACGAACACGACAAAAAACGGTAAAATTCCAAAAAAATTGACAAAATTATTGTTTTGATATATAATAAGAGGATGAAGAAATAAAAGAACCTCAACTACGCGTTTGCGTGTCGAGGCTCTCAATGTGTTGATTTGGTTAAAAAAAGATATAAACGCGAGGTAAAAACTAAAAATAAAAAAGAACCTCAACTGCGCGTTTGCGTGTCGAGGCTCTCGACTGGAGCTGAAGATGGGACTCGAACCCACGATCTGCTGATTACGAATCAGCTGCTCTACCATCTGAGCCACTTCAGCAAGCATTTGATATTATACATTTTTATTACTTTCAAGTCAAGTATTTTTTGGAGGATTGTATGGCTTTTGAAAATAACACTGTAAACCAAAGAATAGCAGGATACCGTAAGCTCGCCGGTCTTACGCAGGAGGATGCCGCTAAATTTCTTAATATGAAGCGAAATACCTATGCGAGAATGGAGAAGTACGGAAATCCGTCTCCTGAAATGCTTAAAAAGCTTTCGGAATTATATAATGTTTCCGTAAATGTTTTGCTGTACGGAAAAGAGGAAAATCCGTATAGAAGCGAAGTGCCGAAACTTGTTTTCGGACAACCTTCTTTTTCGGATATTTTACCGCTTTCAATACTTGAAACAAATGCAATCAGAATGTTCAGAACTATGACAAAAGAGGATGCTCAAAAAATTATTGACTATTTTAATAAGGTCTATATGGAATCGAAAAAAAGATAGAATTTATATCCCCGAAGGTGTAATGCTTTCGGGGATTTTTATCTAAAAATGTTTTGAAATTCCAATATAATTTACTTGTAAATTTTAGGAATTTATGTTATCATTTATTTTGCATAAGTATGTATATAATATATATAAACAATAAGGAGAAATAATATTGTCTTTCCCACTTGAAAATATAAGAAATTTTTGTATTGTAGCTCATATTGACCACGGCAAATCGACATTGGCGGATAGGTTACTCGAACTTACCGAATCTGTTGCAACCCGTGATATGGAAGAACAAATACTTGACAGTATGGATTTAGAGCGTGAGCGCGGTATTACAATTAAGGCACACGCCGTTACTCTTTACTATACTGCAAAAGACGGAAAAAAGTATGAGCTTAATTTAATTGATACTCCGGGGCATGTTGACTTTAACTATGAGGTTTCCCGTTCGCTTGCCGCTTGTGAGGGTGCTATTCTTGTGGTTGATGCTTCCCAGGGCATTGAGGCTCAAACTCTTGCAAACACCTATCTTGCGGTTGACCACGGACTTGAAATTTTACCCGTAATTAACAAAATTGACTTACCCTCGGCAGAACCGGACAGAATAAAAAAAGAAATTGAAGATATTATCGGTATTCCTGCTGACGAGGCTCCGCTTGTTTCCGCTAAAACCGGTCTTAATGTAGAAGAAGTATTAGAGCTTATCGTAAACGGCGTTCCTGCTCCGAAGGGCGATAGGAATGCACCGCTTAAAGCATTGATATTTGACTCTTATTATGACCCTTATAAGGGTGTAATAGTTTATTTCAGAGTTGTAAGCGGTAAGCTTAAAACCGGCGATAAAATCAAGATGCTTGCTACGGGTGCTCGGTTTGATGTAGTTGAAGTAGGTCGAAAAAGCGCTACTGATTTAGAGTCTTGTGATATTCTTGAAGCGGGAGAGGTCGGTTATCTTGCGGCTTCTATCAAAACCGTTTCGGAGGCAAGAGTAGGCGATACTATCACACTTGCCGAAAATGGTGCTACCGAAGCGTTACCGGGTTATAAGAATGTAAAGCCCGTTGTGTTTTGCGGTATATATCCTGCTGACGGTGCAAAATACCCCGATTTAAGAGAGGCGCTTGAAAAGTTACAACTAAATGATGCCTCGCTTTTGTTTGAGCCTGAAACATCAAAGGCTTTGGGATTCGGATTCCGTTGCGGATTTTTAGGACTTCTCCATATGGAGATTATTGAGGAAAGACTTGAAAGAGAATATAACCTCGACATAATTACGACTGCGCCGAGCGTTGTTTATCAGTTTAATTTAACTAACGGCGAAACGGTATTTGTTGATAATCCTACCAACTATCCCGACCCGGCTACTGTTTTAGAATCGCTTGAACCCGTTGCTAATGTTCATATTTATGCGCCGAGCGATTTTGTCGGTACTATTATGCAGCTTTGCGAGGAACGGCGCGGCGAATATATTGATATGAAATATATGGGTGATAGGGTTGATATCCACTATGTTATGCCGATGGGCGAAATAGTTTATGACTTTTTTGATGCCTTAAAATCAAGAACAAAGGGCTATGCAAGTTATGACTATGAACCTGCCGGATATAAGAAATCCACGCTTTCGAAGCTTGATGTTATGTTGGCGGGAGATACCGTTGATGCGCTTTCGTTTATAGTTCATTCTTCTAATTCTTATGCGAGAGCAAGAAGAATAGCCGAAAAGCTTAAAGATTATATCCCGAGACAGTTGTTTGAAGTACCCGTACAGGTTGCGGTAGGCGGTAAAATTATCGCAAGAGAAACTGTTAAGGCTATGAGAAAAGATGTACTTGCAAAATGCTACGGCGGTGATATAACGAGAAAGAAAAAACTTCTTGAAAAACAAAAAGAGGGTAAAAAGAAAATGCGTCGTTTAGGCTCGGTTGAAGTACCGAAGGATGCCTTTATGGCGGTATTGAAACTTGATGAATAAGGGATGCTCAGATGTCGAATAAAAGGGAAATGGCAATAAAAAGAAGACGAAGATTTATTATTCTTGTATGTTTGGTATTTTTACTTATTGTCGGAATAATTGTTTCTATCGTTTCCTGTGCTTCAAAAAAAGTGTCAAAAAAGAAAACCGAAAAGAAGAGTACAACTACGAGCAGCGAGGAAACCGTTTCTGTAAGCAGTAACGAGGATATTATTTCAAGCAGTAGCGAAATAATTTCGTCAAACGAATCGGTTGTTGCAAGTAAAGTCGAATCAGTTGTCGCAAGTAAAGTTAAATCTAAGGTTGAGGTTACCGGTAATCAGCTCGATAAAAACTATCAAAATATATTGCTTGTAAACGAAAAAAATCCGTTGCCCGAATCTTATGATAACGAGGTTAGTCCTTATCTTGTGAAAATTGATGCTGATTTGAGAAACAATAACAATAACACTATGATTCACAGTGGCGTTTATCCGTATCTTTCGGCTATGGTAAGGGCGGCTCAAAGAGAGGGTGTCAACCTTAAAGTTTTATCTCCGTACAGAAGCTATGCTTATCAAAAAAGACTTTTTGAAAATCAAGTAAGAAGTGTCGGCGGAGATGAAGCAAAGGCGGCTACCGTTGTGGCAAGACCGGGCACAAGCGAACACAACACCGGACTTTGTGTTGACTTTAATATTGCCGAGGATGAATTTGAATCGACACCTATGTTTACTTGGCTTTCCAAACACGGCGAGGAGTACGGATTTATTCTTCGTTATCCTAAGGGTAAGCAGGATATTACGGGCATAGTTTATGAATCTTGGCATTGGAGATTTGTCGGAATTAAGGTTGCCGAAAAAATGAATGATGAGGGCATTTGCCTTGAAGAATATGTAAACAAGTATGCTAAATAAAAATCATTTGGGAGATTAGTTATGGATTGCAAACAGTTTTTTGAAAAACTTAACGGTAAAAAAATTGCAATGTGCGGTATCGGTATCAGCAACACTCCGCTTATTTTAAGCTTTCTCGAAAAGGGTGCAAGAGTTTTTGCCTGCGATAAGCGAAGCCGTGAGCAAATAGGCGAGCTTGCCGACAGGCTTGAAAATGCCGGTGCAGAGCTTAAACTCGGAGAGGACTATCTTGAAGACCTTGAAGTTGATATTATTTTCAGAACTCCGGGTATGAGCTTTAATCTTCCCGAGCTTGAAAAGGCACGAAAAAGAGGTATTGCGGTTACAAGCGAAATGGAGGTTTTCTTTGACCTTTGTCCTGCTACTATATTTGCCATTACCGGCTCTGACGGTAAGACCACCACTACCACACTTGTTTCAAAAATGCTTGAAGCTGACGGCAAAAAAGTGTTTGTGGGCGGTAATATCGGAAAGCCTCTTCTTCCCGAAATAGAAAACATTACTCCAAACGATTATGTTGTAGTTGAACTTTCTTCGTTCCAGCTTATCTCTATGAGAAAAAGTCCCGATGTTGCTATCGTTACCAATGTTGCTCCTAATCATCTTGATATTCATAAGGATATGGATGAATATGTAGAGGCAAAGAAAAATGTTTTAATGCACCAAAATGCTTTTTCCCGTACCGTGCTTAACCGTGATAACGAAATTACCGAGGGTTTCAGACAGTTTGTAAGAGGTCAGTCGTTAGGTTTCAGTATGGAAAGAAAGCTTCATAACGGCGCTTGGCTTGACTTAAACGGAGTTTTGCATATGGCATACAGAGGAATAGATGTTCCCGTAATCGACCGAAAAGAAATTGCCGTAATAGGCGACCATAATGTTCAAAACTATCTTGCGGCTATTACTGCGGTATGGGGTTATGTTTCACTTGACAGCATTAAAAAGGTTGCAAGAGAGTTTATGGGGGTTGAGCATAGAATCGAATTTGTAAGGGAAGTAAACGGCGTAAAATATTATAACGATTCTATTGCATCTTCTCCTACAAGAACTATTGCGGGACTTAAAGCCTTTGACCAAAAGGTAATTCTTATTGCCGGCGGATATGATAAGCATATTCCTTTTGACCCTATGATGCCTTATGTTGTCGAAAAGGTTAAGACATTGTATCTTTGCGGTGCTACTGCCGATAAAATCGAAAAGACCTTGCGGGAATATGACGGATACAAAGGAAATCCCGAAATTATCAGGGTTAATAATATTGATGAAGCCGTTGCCGAAATCTATAAAACCGCACAAAAGGGCGATATTGTTACACTTAGTCCTGCGTGTGCAAGCTTTGACGCATATCCTAATTTTGCCGCTCGGGGCAATCACTTTAAGGAGGTTGTTTGCAACCTATGAGTTTTATTAAGGATACCCTTTGCGATTTATCGAATTTAGATGCGGTAAAGAGTGTTGACGAGGCTTCCCGATATGCTTATCAAAAGCTTTGTGAATATTGCGAGTGCAAAAAAAGTAAAAACAATTTAAGCTTTTCGGGGGTTATGAAGGGCGAAAGCGACTATACCTTGATGCTTGATGCCCATATTGACCAAGTTTCGTTTACGGTTACTAATGTTGATGATGAGGGATTTTTAACGGTTGCTAATTGCGGTGGAATTGATTTAAGAACTTTGCCGAGTAAAACGGTTATTATTCACGGTAAAGAAAAGGTTGTCGGCGTGTTTATAAGTACGCCTGTGCACCTACTTAAATGCGAACCGGAATTTGAAAATATTCAAGATTTGAAAATAGATACTTGTTTAGGCAAAAAGGCAAAAGAGATAATTTCTCTTGGCGATGTTGTTACCTTTAATCAAGATTTTAAGGAGCTTATAGGCAATAGGGTTACGGGCAAATCGCTTGATGACAGAGCGGGTGTTACCGCTTTAATCGAGGTTGCAAGGCGCCTTTACGGTAAAAAATTACCGATAAATGTTGTGTTTTCTATTGTTGATGCGGAAGAACTCGGTATGAGGGGTGCTATTCCCGCAACCTTTGATATTGCTCCTGATGAGGCTATTGCCGTTGATGTTACCTTTGCTACCGCTCCCGATGTTAGTGAGAATGAGGGCGGATATTTGTCAAAGGGTGTTATGATAGGCGTATCTCCCGTTTTGGATTCTTGTGTTACGGACAAGCTTAATACTATTGCTTTTGATAACCGAATTCCTTTTCAAAACGAGGTTATGGGCGGTAGAACAGGTACCGACAGCGATGTTATTTCGGTTAGCGGTATGGGTGTTAAAACGGGACTTTTATCAATACCGCTTAGGAATATGCATACCGACTGCGAAGTGGTTGACATAGCCGATATCGAAAGTGTCTGCGATTTACTTGAACAATATATCCTTTCAGGAGGCGCAAAATGATAAAACTTTTAGAAAATCTTTGCAAAATTGATGCGACCTCGGGCGATGAAAAGGGTGTTCGTGATTTTATAATAAACGAAATAAAGGATTATTGCGAGTATAAGACCGATAATTTAGGTAATTTAATTTGTTTCAAAAAGGGTAAAAATACACCTAACAGAAAAATTATGCTTGATGCACATACCGATGAAGTAGGCTTGATTATTAAATCAATAACAAAAGACGGCTTCTTGAAATTTGAATGTGTCGGCGGAATTGATACTTCTGTTTTGGTTGCAAGGCGTGTTTTAATAAACGAAAGCGTTTACGGTGTAATAGGCTCAAAGCCGGTGCATTTATCCTCGGAGGATGAGCGAAAAAAGCTGCCTAAAAAGGATAACCTCTATATTGACATAGGTGCTTTATCCCGTGAAGAAGCCGAAAACTATGTATCAATAGGCGATAGAGCCGTTATGTGCAGTAACTTTACTGTAAACGGCGATAAAATAATTTCAAAAGCCCTTGATGACAGAATTGGTTGCGCCGTGCTTATTGATATTATCAAAACCTATGATAATTATGATTTTTATGCCGTTTTTTCTACAAGGGAAGAAATCGGTGCTATGGGGGCTAAGACTGCAACATTCAGTATAAATCCCGATAGTGCTGTAATTCTTGAAGGTACTACTGCTTCGGATTTATCGGGTGTACCCGATGATAAAAGAGTAACGGTTGTAGGTGGCGGAGTTGCCGTTTCCTTTATGGACAGAGGCGCGGTTTATGATAAAAAATACTACAACGAGGCTATAAACTCGGGACTTAAATGCCAAACAAAAACTGCGGTTTCGGGTGGCAACAATTCGCAGGTAATTCAAATTTCCCGCGGCGGCGTCAGGACTGTTGCACTTTCGGTCCCTTGTAGGTATATTCATTCGTCTAACAGTGTTGCCGATATTAACGATATTAGGTCATCAAAAGAACTTGCCGTGTATATGATGGACTTTATGGCAAAAGAAACCGATGATTAAGCTTACCGATAATCCCGAAATTAACCCTAATACTGTTGAGAATATTAAGATTTTTGAGCACTATAACAACTATTCGGATATTGCACTTTTTTGGGAACAGGAAAACAGTAATTTGAAAATCAGTATGCTTGACGGCGATATGGTAATTTCGGGGCAAACAAATGATTTAGAAGAGCTTAAAGGTTTTGTTGATTTAATTTCGCCTAATACCGTATTTTCAAATTCAACTTTAATAAATTCTCTTGGCTTAAAGGGTAATATTGAAACGGTAAATGTGATGAGTGCGGTATCGGATGTTAAGGGCAATTATACTACCGACTTGTTTTCAAGTGATGATGTGTATAAACTTTTTTCGGATGCTTTTGAGTTGCCCGATTTCGAAAATTTTGCGGTTGACTTTTGCCTACGGCTTAATAAAGGTAATTTAAGATATTTCGGCATTAAAGATACTGCCGTTGCGGTTGGTATCGGTAATGACGGTGTCTTGATAAACGGAATTGTAAGTAATAAAAAGGGAGTAGGTACCCTTTGCCTTAAAGGACTTATGTCGTATTATTACGGTAAAATTATTTTTGCCTGCTGTACCGACAGCGTAAAGCCATTTTATTTGAAAAACGGTTTTAGCGATGCCTATAAGGTTTCATATTGGAGGAAATAATGTCTTTTTTTGAATTTGATAAAAAAATTGAAGATTTAGATAAAAAAGCTATGGAAATGACTAAATCTCAATTTGAATATATAGATAAAATGTCGGATTATAATACGAGAAAGGTATTAAAATCTTTTATAAATAACCGTGTAAGCGAAGCACATCTCGGTATTTCAACTGGATACGGCTACGGCGACATCGGTAGGGATACTCTTGATAAAATAGTTGCCGAATGCTTTGGTGCCGAAGATGCACTTATTCGCCATTCGTTTGCTTCCGGGACACATACTTTAACCGTTGCGCTTTTCGGAATACTTCGCCCGAACGATAAGGTTTTATGTGTAACGGGAAGACCGTACGATACTATTACGGGCGTTTTCGGTATAGATGAAAAAATTGACGGCTCACTTGCCGATTTCGGCGTTTTGTATAATCAGGTTGAACTTTCAAAGGACGGCGCACCCGATATTGATGCCATTAAGAAAGAACTTTCAAGCAGTAAATATAAAATGGCATATATTCAGCGTTCAAGAGGTTATAGTCTTCGACCGAGTCTTTCAATAGAAAAAATAGAAGAAATATGCGTTGCCGTTAAATCGGTTTCGCCTGATACGGTAATAATGGTAGATAACTGTTACGGCGAATTTGTAGAAGAAAAAGAGCCTACACAGGTAGGTGCCGACTTAATGGCAGGCTCGCTTATTAAAAATCCGGGCGGTGCCATTGCCCCTTGCGGCGGCTATATTGCCGGTAAAAAGGAATACATACAAATGTGTGCAAACCGTATGACCTGTGCCGGTGTCGGTCGTGAAGTGGGTGCTACACTTGGTCATAACAGAGAGCTTTATATGGGCTTTTTCTCGGCACCTCATATTGTAGGTGAGGCATTAAAAACTGCGGTTTATGCTTCGGCATTGTTTAGTTTAATAGGCTTTAAGGCAACACCTGAATATGACGAAAAACGCGCCGATATTATCGAAAGTCTTATTCTTAAAAACAGCGATGCGCTTATTTCTTTTTGCAAAGGACTTCAATCGGGCTCTCCCGTAGATTCTTTTGTAGTGCCTGAGCCTTGGGATATGCCCGGATATACCGATAAGGTTATTATGGCGGCAGGTGCGTTTACGCTTGGTGCTTCTATTGAGCTTTCGGCGGACGCTCCTCTTAGAGAGCCGTATGCCGTTTGGCTTCAAGGCGGAATAAACTTTTCTTCTGCTAAGGTCGGAATAATTTTAGCACTTCAAAATATGGTAAACGATAAAATAATAAACATATAGGGATTGAATATAATGAAAAGAATTTTTGACGGCGAAATATATGAGCTTATCGTTCAAAACGGAAGTCTGGTTTTTCCTTATTGCAAAAGCTCAAACGAAAGTGCCGTTTGCGTTTCGTATAAAATGATTTCGGATGAGAACAAAGAGCCTACCGATGTTGCGAAAAATATTTATCTTCTTTCAAAATTCGGAAGCAATTACCGTTCTTCAAGTGAGCTTTGCACAAATTATGTGCTTTCAAAAACCGCCGAGCTTCAAAACGGGCTTTTGTGCCTTGTTACCGACAGCGGTGCGGCTTATTTAGTTGACCAAACCGGTATGCCGCTTTGGAGCGGTGATATAAACTATAAGGGCGAGGTGCCGTCTGACATTGTTTCATACAAAAACGGACTTTGGGCTTCTTATTCAAAAGCGGGTGTGCTGATTCGTTTTAATCTTAACACTATGCGTGAGGAGCTTAGAATCGGCGGTAAATCTTCTCCCTTTAATAAGCCTAATAATATTTTCATAAACGGCAAGGTTGCGACTATCAGTAATGCAGGCTCTAATAAGCTTATAAATGTTGATTTAGAATCCTATATTATTGAAGAAAAAGAAGAATTTACCGAAAGTGTATATGCTTATGCCGAATTTAAGAACGAAAGATATGTCTTGCTTGAATCGGGATTATACACGTTATAATAAAGGGGAATTGTTATGGTGGAAAAAAATATTTTGCTTAGTAAATTTGATGATGTAAGAGTATTTGTTGATATTGCAAATTCAAAGGATTACGACATTGAGCTTTTATCGGGGAAATATATTGTTAATGCAAAATCAATTATGGGTGTGTTCAGTCTTGATTTGACAAAGCCTATCGTTATGCGTGCGCATTGTGATAGTTATGCCGAATTGTTAAAGCAAATTGCACCGTTTTTAGTAGAAGAAAAGAAGTAGTAAAGAGTAGATAATGAATTTTCAAGATATTAGAAAACAACTTATAAAAAAAGATTTCAGCGGTATGAACGACAAGCAGTTTGAAGCCGTAGTATCGGTTGACGGACCTGTTTTGGTTTTAGCGGGTGCCGGTAGCGGAAAGACAACCGTTCTTGTAAACCGTATCGCTAATTTAGTAAAGTACGGAAACGCTTATAACAGTGATTTTGAGCCGTTCTATTCAAGTCAAGAGATAGATGAAGCTAAAAAATATCTAAACGGAGAAATTGATAATATTGACAGCGATATTTGGTCGGTTGATGCGCCAAGACCGTGGGAAATTCTTGCAATTACCTTTACAAACAAAGCCGCAGGCGAGCTTAAAGAGAGAATTTGCAAAAAATTAGGCACGGTAGGTCAAGATATTTGGGCAGGTACTTTTCATAGCGTTTGCGGAAAGATACTCAGAAGAAATGCCGAAGTTTTAGGCTATTCACAGCATTTTACGATTTATGATACCGATGACCAAAAAAGGCTAATGAAGGATATTATGAAGAAAAACGGCATAGAAGAAAAGTTTTTACCTATCCGTGCGGTGTTATCCGCTATTTCTTCGGCAAAGGATTCCCTTATTGACCCTGACGAATACGAAGCGTCTATCGGTAACGATATTCGTCTTAAAACCGTTGCAAAATTATATCGTGAATACAGCTTGGCACTTAAAAAGAATGATGCTATGGATTTTGACGATATGATAGGCTTAACGGTTGAGCTTTTCGAGACCGACAAAGAAATACTTAATTATTACGGTAACCGCTTTAAGTACATAATGGTTGACGAGTATCAAGACACTAACCACGCTCAATATGTTTTAATAAGTATGCTTGCGAGTGTTCACGGAAATATTTGTGTTGTTGGCGATGATGACCAAAGCATATACCGTTTCAGAGGCGCTACCATTGAAAATATTTTAAGCTTTGAAGATGAATATAAAAACTCAAAGGTTATTAAGCTTGAACGAAATTACCGTTCTACTGGCAATATTCTTTCTGCCGCAAATGAGGTTATCAAGAATAATAAAGGCAGAAAAGGTAAAAATTTATGGACCGATGTCGGAGACGGCGATTTAATTGATGTTTATACCGCATTTGACGAACGGGATGAGGCAAAATATGTTGCCGAAAAGATACTCGAAAATGTCAAAAACGGCGGTAAATTTTCCGATAATGCTATTCTTTACCGAATGAATGCACAGTCGGCGGTTATTGAAAACACCTTTGCGAGAAGCGGTATTTCTTATGCGGTAATCGGCGGAAACAGATTTTATGACCGCAAGGAAATAAGAGATGTATTGGCATACCTTAATCTTGTAAATAATAATAAGGATGACATTCGCTTAAAGCGTATCATAAATGAGCCGAAAAGAGGGATAGGGGATACTACCGTTAATAATGCGGCGGCAATAGCAAACGGATTGTCTTTATCGCTTTTTGAGGTGTTCCAAAATGCTAAGGATTATCCGACTATTGAAAGAGCGGCAAATAAACTTACTGATTTTTGCAAGGTAATAAGCGAACTAACCGAAAAGTCGGGAGAAATGACAATAAGCGATTTATTTTCGGAGCTTATGAGCAAAACGGGTTATCTTGATGCTTTGCTTACCGATACCGACCCGAAATCGCAGGAACGGGCTGAAAATGTTAAGGAATTTGCCTCTACTATTAAGGCATTCGAGGAAGAGGCTGATGAGCCTACACTTTCGGCATTCCTTGAAGAAATTGCTTTGGTTAGTGATATTGATTCTATGGATGAAAATGCCGACAAAACCGTTATGATGACAATACACTCGGCAAAAGGACTTGAATTTGACAATGTCTTTTTAGTCGGTATGGAGGACGGTATCTTCCCGGGAACACAGTCTATTTACGGCGGAGAAAGCGAAATAGAGGAAGAAAGGCGATTGGCTTATGTTGCTATTACAAGAGCAAAAAAGCATTTGTCTGTTTCAAAAGCCAACACCCGTATGCTATACGGCTCTACAACACGAAATATCCCTTCAAGATTTTTAGAAGAAATACCGAGTGATTTTTGTAACGAGATTTCAAAGCAACCGAAAATAAGCTACGGATATAATTCGCAAAGCTTCGGCGTAAACTCAAACAGAAGCTTCGGCAGAAGTTCTTATTCTTCAAATATTGGGGTAAAACCACAAAAAACCGTAGGCTTCGGTACGCATTTTTCAGCTACCCCTAAAACCGAGCAGATAAGCTATTCGGTAGGACAAACGGTTGAGCATAAAGCATTCGGCAAGGGTATGATTATAAGTGTTACTCCTATGTCAAGCGATACATTGCTTGAAATTGCATTTGATAATGTAGGTACGAAAAAAATAATGGCAAATTTTGCAAAGCTCATAATACTTTAAGAAAGGAAATTGTTATGTTACCGACTGCGGGAGTTATTAAAGCTACGGCAAAAAAGATTTTATCTCAAAACTATATTTCTTGTTTTGTTTCGTGTGTGATATTTTCGGCATCCTTTGCGGCATCTGTAATTATTTCAGGCGTTTTGGAAACGGTTTTCAATATTGCGGTTGCAATTACGGCCTTTTTGATTATAACTGCTTTTGTTTTGTTCCCTTTGTTTTTGGGTGTTGTTAGGTATATAAATAAAGCTATTGATAATGTAATTGATTATCCTATTTCGGTTTTTTATTATTTTTCGGATATTAAGTTATATAAAAAATCCATTTCGTTTTTGTTAGAAATTGCAATCAAAGTCATTACTCGGGGAATTGTTTTTTATCTTCCTTTTCTTGTTGTTTGGTTGCTTTCGTCAGAGGAATTTTACGAAAAATTAGAAATTGTTACACCTATTTGGTCGCCGATGCTTTCAAGTGTTGCGGGATTTTTGTTCATAATTGCGACTGTCGGCACGATTTTTGTTGCTTTGAAATATTATCTTTCCACCTATATCTTTGTTGCAAATGATGATATTTCTCCTATAAAGGCTATCAACTTGTCGGTTATCGTTTCACGAAGAACCCGTATTGATTTTGTGTTTTTGGCGTTTAGTATGATTCTTTATATTTTAGCATCGCTTATTTTTATTTTGCTTATTTTCACATTGCCTTTTTTAATTATGGTTTATGCGCTTCATTCAAAATGCGCGGTTATTCAGTATAATAAAACAATAGCCTCGCTTAAATGCGATAACACGAATGTTTAAGATTAGGAGTATAGTATGAAGAATAAATTTTCATATTTGATAGTTTATATTTTAGCACTGATAGTTACCTTTGTTAATTTGGGATTTAGCGTTAAGGGTGCTATTTTTTCCGACATCAACGACCTTCCGAAAGGCGAAAAAATTTACTCCGTTACTAATTCAAACGGCGAAAGCACTATAAATATTTACCTTATATCAAATAGCATCGGTAATGCGGTTAGAGGAGAGCTTGTTACAGGAAATAAGACTAAAAATGTTTATTGGCAAACGGGTATTGATACCGTTAATACCGTTTGGGTAAGCGGTAGTGTAATAGATATAAACGGCATCCGAATTGATGTTTTAGACGGCGGTTTCTATGACTGCCGAAGAGGTATTTCTCTCTTCCAAGAGGGTGCTATTGAAGGCGAAGAAGAAACAAAAAATGAATAAAAATGATATTGTAACCCTTGAAATCGTTGATGTTACCGATACGGGTAGCGGTATCGGTAAAGTCGAAAATACGGTTGTTTTTGTCCCTTCTACGACTGTCGGAGATACTGTTTCGGCTCTGATTATTAAGGTAAATAAGAATTATTCTATCGGCAAATTAAAGGAAATTATTATTCCCTCAAAGAATAGAATAAACCCCGACTGCGAATGCTTTTTACAATGCGGCGGTTGTGCATATAGGCATATTACTTATGATGCCGAGCTTCTTATCAAACAAAAAAGGGTAGAGGACTGTATTAAGCGGATAGGTAAAATTGATATAGAGCCTGAAAATATTGTTTCAAACAAAGAAATAAGCAGGTATAGAAACAAAGCTCAATATCCCATAGGCGAAAACGGAATAATAGGATTTTACGGTCTTCATTCGCATAGAATTGTCCCCTCAAACGACTGTGCTTTGCAACCCGTTGAGTTTTCTCTTGCGGTTGAAGCACTTAAAGCTTACATTAAAAAGACAAATGTATCGGTTTATAATTCCGAAACTGATAAAGGACTTATTAGACATTTTTATTTAAGACAAAGTACAAAAAGCGGGGATATAATGGCGGTTGTTGTTGCAAACGGTGAGCAACTGCCGAATACCGCTCTTTTGATAGAATCTTTGAAAAATAAGTTGGGCGAAAAATTAAAATCAGTTCAGCTTAATGTCAACAAAAAACAAAATAATGTTATTTTGGGTAATAAAAACATTCTGCTTTACGGCGAAAAATATATTAAAGATGAGATTTGCGGTATCAGTGTCAGACTGTCTCCGAATTCTTTTTATCAAGTTAACAGAAATATGGCTGAGCTTCTTTATAATAAGGCAAAAGAGTATGCGAGTCCAAACGGAAAGGTAATACTTGACCTTTATTGCGGTACGGGAACTATCGGTCTTACTATGGCAAGGGATGCTAAAAGCGTAATCGGTGTCGAAATTGTAAAGGAAGCTATTGAGGACGCAAACAAAAACGCATTGGATAACGGTGTATCTAATATAAGATTTATATGTGATGATGCTTCTAATGCGGTTGTTAGTTTGAAAGAAGAAAAAATAAAGCCGGATGTCGTAATTGTTGACCCGCCGAGAAAGGGTTGCGACATTAAGCTTATCGAAACGATAGCAAACGGATTTGCACCCGAGCGTGTGGTTTATGTTTCCTGCGACCCTGCAACTCTTGCTCGGGATATAAAGCTTTTCGGAGAGTATTCTTATAAGCTTGTTGAATATACCCCGTTTGACCTTTTCCCGAGAACCGCTCA
>DCHX01000025.1 GCA_002315685.1 Ruminococcaceae bacterium UBA1741 | reverse complement strand
ATCGGACACCGTGATGCTTTTATGTTCGTGCTTGATATTGCATCAAAAGAATTGCCCCTTTCGGAGAGTGTTATCAAGCAAATCCATTCTCTCGTTTTGATTGACAGGCCCGAAGATAAAGGTGTATTTCGTAAAATTCCCGTGCGTATCATGGGAGCATACACCGAACCGGTTCAACCATACCTTATAGAACCAAAACTGACCGATCTTCTTCTTGAAAACGAAAAAAGGAAAGAAACGATGAATCCTATTGAAAGAATTGCACGTTTCCACTTGGAATTTGAGGGCATTCACCCGTTCATTGACGGCAACGGCAGAACAGGCCGACTTATACTAAATCTTGATTTAATAAGAAACGGCTATCCGCCTATCAATGTTAAGTTTGCCGAACGCAAAAAGTATTACGATGCTTTTGATGAATACTATCTTGGCGGCAACGCAAATAAAATGACCGAACTTGTCGCAGGATATGTAAGCGAACGACTCGACGATTATTTGAGGGTGTTGGGAGAAAAATGCTAAAAGATACAAGCAAATTTTTGAGTTTAATTCTGCGCCATAAGCCGGAAGAAATCGGTATTACGCTTGATGAACACGGTTGGGCAAATGTTGACGATTTAATAGCAGGTATTTCAAAAACTCAGCCGTTTTCTATGGATATGTTAGAAGAAATTGTCTTGACCGATGAAAAAATGAGGTATTCCTTCAACGAAGATAAAACACTTATCCGTGCAAATCAAGGACACTCCGTTTCGGTTGATGTTGAGCTTGAAGAAAAAATACCGCCCGATACACTGTATCACGGAACGGGAGAAAAATATGTTTCTTCAATCCAAATGCAAGGCTTAATCCCGAAATCAAGACTGTATGTTCATCTTTCGTTAGACATAGATACTGCCGTTAAGGTGGGGGCAAGGCACGGAAAGCCGATTGTTTATCAGGTTGATGCTTCAAAAATGATAGCCAACGGTTATAAGTTTTATTTATCCGCAAACGGCGTATGGCTAACCGAGAAAGTTCCGGCTAAATACTTAAAAAATATCCCGACAATGCCGCGGTAGGCTAATGTAACTATTGCGCACTTTTTTACAGCAAAAAATCCGAAAACCAATTAGAGGTTTTCGGATTTTTATATTATGTTTATTAAATCACAAAAAAGCTTTTCCGCCGATAATTATCTTATTTATATTCATATCGTTATCAAGAATAAGTATATCCGCATCATAGCCGATTTCGATTTTTCCTTTTTTTATACCTAAAAGCCTTGCGGGTGTTTCGGTAGCCATTTTGATGGCATCTTCTCTCGGTATTCCGAATTCAATTGCTTTCTTAACGCAGTCAAAAAGACAAGCGTGGCTTCCCGCCAATGTGCCGTCTTTAAGTCTAATGGAATTATCCTTAACAAAAACAGGCAAACCGCCCGACTCGTATTCCCCGTCATTCAGCTTTGCAGGTCTTATACTGTCGCTGATTAAACACATTCTATCGGCACCGAACATTTTATACGCCGAAATAATCGCACCCTTATTTATATGAAGTCCATCACAAATTATTTGAGCATAAATATGCTTTTCAACCCCGGCACCGATAGGTCCCGGCGCTCTATGATGAAGCGGAGGCATAGCATTAAATGTATGTGTCAGGCAAAAAGCACCGCACTCAATAGCCTTTATTGCGGTATCGTAATCACATTCGGTATGACCTATGGATACAACGGTTTCTTTTGAAACCTCGCTTATAAATTGAAGTCCGTTTTCTACCTCGGGTGCTACCGTTATCATTTTTACATTCTTAAATTGCGAAAATTCTTTAATATTAGGAATTTTAATATTTTTTTCGTCTTGCGCACCCTTATATTTCGAAGAAATGTACGGCCCTTCAAAATGAAATCCCAAAATATTCGCACCGTCAAAATCGGTTTTGGCATTAGTTACTTTTAATAGGTCGTCATAGCCCATAGTCATAGTTGTAGGCAAAAACGAAGTAGTACCGAATTTTGCATAGCTTTCGCACATCACTTCAAAATCGGCATCCATAGTATCAAAACCTAAAATTCCGTGAGTGTGAACATCTATAAGTCCCGCAATGGCCTCTTTTCCGCCGACATCTATCGCATCTTCGTTTGTCGGTTTATCGGTAATATCGGTAATAACACCGTTTTCAATTATTATATTTTTAATTTCGCCGTTAAGTAACGCATTTTTAATAATCATATAATAATAATCTCCATAATAAACGATTACATTTTTTTGAGTATATCTAAATTTGCGGCACCGATTATTCCGGCATCATTGTTAAGCTTCGCAATACAAACGGTCGTTTGGCAGTTGATAGGCTTATTCATTTCAATATGACGCCTAACCGGCTCTAAAAGGGCTTCTCCCTCTTTCGAGATACCGCCGCCCAAACAAATAATTGCAGGACCAAAGGTGTTGATAATATCAACCAAACCTATCGAAACATAGTCGCAATACTGTTCTACAACCTCTTTTGCAACCTCGTCGCCGAGCCTTAAACCGTCAAAGGCGGTTTTGCCCGAAACATTATCTAATGTACCGTCGCAAAGCTGCCACATTTTACTTTGAAGATTATTCTGCATAGCTTCTTTTGTTTGCCTTACTAATGCCGAAGCCGAAGCATAAGCCTCAAAGCATCCCTTTCTTCCGCAACTACACGGTATTCCGTCAAAATTTATTACCATATGTCCAAGCTCTCCGCCCGAGAATCTATTTCCCGAATAGAGCTTTCTGTCGATAATAACACCGCCTCCGATACCTGTTCCGAGTGTAATCGCAACGATAGTATCGGCAGTGCCGTCGGTAGCTAAATATTCGCCGAATGCCGCAGCATTAGCATCATTTTCGCAATAAACGGTCTTTCCGAACTGTTCTGACAACAACTCTCCGAGTTTGACATCTTTGAAGCCTAAATTATTGGCAAAAAGCACAACGCCTTTGTTGCTGTCAACGGCACCGGGAGAGCCTATTCCTATACTGTCTATGTCCTTAATGTCAAGATTTGCCTTCAAAAGACATTTTTTTGACGCATCAAAAATCCTACCCACAATATTTTTCGGCGTATCGGGTAAAAGCGTAGCAATACTTATTTTAGAAACAATATTGTTTTTTTCGTCAACTACACCGATGGCTATATTTGTTCCGCCTAAATCTATACCTAATTTATACATTTTTATGACCATTCCTTTCCGCTTTCGCTTTTAGGCACAAACGACCAACGAAAGGAATGGTCATAAAATGCCATGTTTTTCGGTTGCCTCGTAAGAGGCGAGAAAAACGGCGCGTTATAATTTTTTAAGTTTGGAAGATTTATCTTTCAAACTTATGCCTCACTGTAAATAACCGTAATATCGGGATGAAGCTGTAATATCGAAGCAGGTATTTTCGGTGTGATAGGTCCGAAAAGTGCCTTGTTGAGAATATCCTCTTTATTCTTGCCGTTTGCGATAAGCAATATTCTTTTAGCCTGCATTATTGAAACCATACCCATAGTTATCGCCTTTTTCGGAACATCGGCAATGTCAGCGAAAAATCTTGAATTTGCCTCGATAGTGGATTCGTGCAAATCAACGATATGGGTATTTTTTTCAAAAGAGTCGGCAGGCTCGTTAAATCCGATATGTCCGTCAATGCCTATACCCAATAGTTGTAAATCAATTCCGCCGAGTTTTTTAATATTCTCGTCGTATTCCTTACACTCTTTGTCTAAATCCTTTGCAATACCGCAAGGAACATAGGTGTTTTGGGCTTTAATGTTAATGCCCTTAAAAAAGTTGTTCTCCATAAAATAACGGTAGCTTTGGTCGTTATTTGAATCAAGCCCTACATACTCATCAAGGTTGACAGATAGAGTGTTTGAAAAATCAATATCGCCTTTTTTATACCATTCAATTAACTGCTTGTATGTACCGATAGGCGTAGAGCCGGTAGCAAGACCTAAAACGCAGTTTGGTTTCAGAATTACCTGTGCCGAAATAATATTAGCGGCTTGTCGACTCATTTCTTCATAGCTTTTTACTTTAATAAATTTCATTGTTACATCACCCTCATTAACACTCCGCAACCAACGGTTATCAGTTTTTTCGCACTTGTGGGTTGCTTACACATTCAAGTATAACAAATCACATTCATTATTTCAACACTATTTCAAATGTTTTTATAAATTTTTAATGTTTTTTAGGCGAAGCCGACACCTTACCGAAGCTTGTCAAGATTAGCAAACAGTAAAAGAGCGAAAAAACGCCGTATTTCAAAGGTAAGAAATCACATAAGGCGTTTTTGAACTGCTCGACAAACCGGGATTTGGTGGCGTGTCGCCACGGACAATATGCTTTAAGTTTGTTCTGATGATAAGCTCAAATCCCCGACCGAAAAGATTTCGTCAAATCGGGATTTAGCGGAGTGTTCCAAATGACACTATGGTTAAAATTCGTAGGGTACGATGCCCACATCGTACCGAATACCCGAAAGGATAATATAAAACTTATGGGCTGATGAAGGGCATCAGCCCCTACAAAACAAATTCTGATTTGTATATTGATTCTAACATATTTCCAATTAAGCCGACAGCGTTAATTAGTTCTGTTTTTTACTTTTCACGGTTTTACAGGAGGCAATCAGCATAACACGAAATCGGCAAGTTTACTTTCTTTCATAAGCAGATACCACCTTCCTACAAAGGAATATTATCATTTATTACGACAAAAATCAATGATGTCGCCGACTTTGTCGGCTAATGATGTTTCGCAGCAATACTCCGAAATGATGTTACGACACTTCGTGCCGCAATGATGTGATGTTTGCTCTTATGCCCAGCAGGGCACATCATCAGCGAAGCGTCATCATTGCCGAAGGCAACATCATTTGCCCGAGAGGGCAAACATCATTCAAAAAAGTCCCTTTTGTCAAACGACAAAAGAGACTTTTTTGTTGGTCGAGCAGAACCCTTAAAATTCGAACCAATGATTTCTTTTGCTTTATCGAGATTTATTTCGGTTCGGGTGTTGTTGCTCGTATTAAATATTATTACAAATTTACGCCCTCCACCGTCAGTATCGAATACATAAACCTTATTCACCAAAGTATCTATAATTCTTTGTTGATAATCCGGGTCTTCTCTACTGCCATTGGTAAGTAAGTCGGTTAGCCAAAATTCTATTCGTTCCTTACTTATCAACGGCTTTTTGTTTTCCTCTTTGGCTATTTGCTTTTGTAAGTCAGTTTTCTGGGCATTTAGGTCGAGTAACCTATCTCCGACATCATCGGTATCTATTCCTTGTTCTACAAGCCGTAAGAGATTGCGTATGGCGGTCTGTACGCCCTTTAATTGCTCTTGTAATGAAATTAGTCGGCTCTTATCGTTAAACTCTCTATTAGCCAATTCTGCGACATTATAAGCGATTTCTTTAATCACTCCGGGCTTCATTATCTCGGATATGGTAGTATCAACTATTAACTGTTCTATAAAATCTTTCTTTTCGGCTTCTTTTTTACAGTTTCCTTTTTTCTTACGGTCGGAGCATTTATAGTAATTATATATCGTACCGGTTCGGCTTGTTCCTGATTCACCGACCATTGTGCTTCCGCATATTCCACAATAGAGTTTTCCGGTCAACATATATTGCATAGGTGCTTTCATTCGTCCCGATGCTCGTTTATTCTTTTTAAGCATATCTTGCACCTTATTAAATGTTTCCTCATCTATAATGGACGGAATACCGTCTTTTATTTCAATATCGCCAAAGGAATATAGTCCGGTATATTTTTTATTCACTAATATCCCGGATATACTACCCAAACGAAAAGGCATACCTTTTACTGTTCGATAACCTTTTTCATTTAAGATGTCCACTATTTGCCGTTGGGTTTTGCCATTGACATATAAGTCAAATATCTCACGAACTATTGGAGCGGTGGTTGGGTCTATTTCATATTTTTTATCGGGTGTTTTTCTATACCCCAAAGGCATATACCCACCGTTTATCATACACTTGTAGGCGTTTTCTTTCATACCTCGCCTTATTCCTCTGGCGAGATTTTCGGAATAGTATTCAGCCATTCCCTCCAAAACGGATTCGAGTATAATTCCCTCCGGTTCATCAGTAATGGATTGTTCGGTATAAAAAAGTCTAACACCGTTCTTTTTTAATATGGATTTATAATGAGCGGAATCATATCGGTTACGAGCAAATCGGTCAAGAGTATACATTATTACACATTGAAAATGACCTTTGTTACTATCTTTAATAAGTCGTTGAAAACTATCTCGTTTATCGGTTTTGCCGGACAACGCTCTATCTACATACTCACCAATTATTGTTATGTTCTGTGATTCTGCAAACTCTCGGCATTTACGGACTTGTCCCTCAATAGATTCTTCTCTTTGATTGTGGCTCGAATAACGAGCATATATTACACCGTTCATATAGCCCTCTTTTGTTACATTTTCTGTTACACTTTCTGTCCATAAACTCTATTTTGTTACATTTTCTTACTTAACTATTTTCATTGTAATTTGAAAATAACTGTAACATTTTCGAGTTTATGTAACAAAATGGACAGAAAATGTAACACTAAAAACCCTTTATTTATGCGGTCTTGCGACACTTTTGTTACACGAACCATTTTCTTTTTCTAATTTCTTTTAATAATTGAAAAATAATAAATATACATATAAAAATAAATATATAAAGAAATCAACAAAAGTTTTTGGTTTCTGTAACAGACGACCTTATTTTGAGGTCGTTTTCTTTTTATCTAATACATCTGCTGCGGCTGCTATGACTCTTGACTTTCCAACAAGGTCTAACGCATCAAAAATTTCAAGTAGTTGAATAATCGAGGTCATATCTTCCTCCTCTTTTAACCGAACCGAAACAACTTTTCCGTTATCGACACTGTGTGTTATCCCAAGCAGACGGTCAACAAGTTGTTGTTTATCCGGTTCGCATAATTGATATTGTCTAATCAAATCGTCCCATTCTACTCCGTTGTGCATAGGTGTTCTACCGAGAATATAATCAGCCGATACACCGAAGAACTCGGATATTTCCGCTATATATTTTTGGTATGACTGAACTTTCCCGGACTTCCAATCGCTGATTGCAGATGCCGAAATCCCCAAATACGAGGTTAAATCGGTGTTTTTAAGACCTTTTTCATTCAATAAGCCGATGATTCTTTCAAGACAAATATCCATAATTTCTCCTAAACAATAAAATTTTTCGAAAAATTCGAAATTTATGCTTGACAATTCGAGAAATTCGTATTATAATCATAATCGTAAACGAAAAACACGAAATGACTATAACGAATAAACCCTCAAAAAGTGCAATTTATGAGGGGTGTGTTTCTTATTGCCTATTGTAATCGTAATTGTAACACACTATTCGAATTTTGTCAAGTTCGTTGTTCGAGAATTTACAAATTTTTATTAGGAGGTGAGCAAATGAATATTCGAGAGAGATTGAAAGCATTGGGTAAAACTCAAAATTGGCTCATTATCGAAATGAAAAAACGAGGAGTCAGTGTCATTACTTCGGAGTTTAGTAACATTTTATCTGGCGTGTTGACTACTCCCAAAGCAACCAAAGTTTTGGCTCTATGCGATGAAATTCTCACTATCTGCGAATCGGAGGTGAAAAATGATGCCTGAAAATAATTTGTCTTCTTGGCAAATAAAAAATCTCGCCCTACCAATTAAGGACAAGATTACAACGGTCATTCACGATTTTTACAAACAGCCAGATAACGAAAAACGATTTAGAGAATGGTATGAATCTACCTACGGCAGACCATTACCAAAAGGAGTGTAATTAAATGGCTTCGAAAAAATCTCCTAAAAAGAGGCTAAAACGAGCGATACCCTACATATTCATTCTTGGCATTGTTTTAATACTTTTAACTACCGGTTTCTTACTCGGTCGTTTAACGGTCAAAAGTGATTCCTCCGAAGATGTTTCCGACACATCATCAACCGTTTTTGTCGAAAAGACATCGATTGTTGAACCTATAAAAAAGGAAGAACCGCCTATCGAATGGATTGAGTTCAAAGCCACCGCTTATTGCTCTTGTGAAAAGTGTTGTGGTTATTGGGCAACAGTAAGACCCACTGATGAAAACGGTAAACCAATAGTATACTCGTAGAGTCGAAGAAAATCAAAAGAACTCAATGTTTCTTTGGGAGCAATTTATATAATTTTGTTGTTTTGGTTTTCGGGCTTGTAACCGTCTACCGGGCAACATTACCGCCGGAACGCTTCCGGCGTTACTCTGTTTTTAGAAATCAATTTTATTTTGTTTGCAGAGGGTGCAAAACTCTCTATATATTAACCAATAATAAGCGGCTGCGACTTGGTCATCTGTATATTTTTCCGCCTCTTCTTCTGTTTGTTCGTGCCACTCTCGGAGCGTTTGCCGGATATTATAATATACATATTCAACGGATAAGCATCCCGGAAGCCCTAACAGAAAATTAATAAAAGCGTTTTGGCGGTTCGGAATCCTCCTCCGTTCATAGTCGTTATAATAATTATTAAAGTTTTCAATAACATTTTGTAACCGTTCTTTTATTGTTGCGTTTTCGTTCTCTCTGTCGTTGTCATCGTCCCACGGATAGCCGAGGCAGTCGATAATATGGTTTTGTACTTTGGTTTTGAATTGTTTTGTAGTTGTTTTCATTCTGTTTTACTCCTTTAATAATTAAAATGTTTTAATCATTTGACAATTTAATAATAAATGTAGTACGGTTTTCTGGGTC
>DCHX01000037.1 GCA_002315685.1 Ruminococcaceae bacterium UBA1741 | reverse complement strand
GGCGTATTTTCAGCTTGTATTTATCCGGCAAAGGTACGGAACAAATCGGCGGTATTTTGCAAAAGGAGCAAGTTTTGACACCTAACGCCTATGCCAAAGAAAACGGATACAAGGTAAGCGGATTTATTTCGAGCGATAAATATAATTGGCGAAGCTCAACAGTTTCAAAAATACTTGCCCAACAGGAATATTGTGGCGATATTATTAACTTTAAGACCTATTCAAAGTCCTATAAGAATAAGAAACGTCGTCCGAACGACAAGGAAAGCTGGGCAATATTTGAAAATGTCAACGAGCCGATTGTTGAGCGTGAAACCTTTGAAAAGGTGCAAAACCGCAGAGGAAGAATTCATAACAAGAAACGAAAGGATGCCGAGCATCATATGTTTTCGGGATTGCTTGTGTGTTCGGACTGCGGAGCAAATCTTCATTTTCACTTTAATCAAGGAAATCATGATATTCAGTTTTTCAGTTGTTCAAATTACAATAGTCGAAACAAGACCTGCCCGACAACACACTATATTCGTGTGAATTTTCTTGAAGAATTGGTGCTGACCGATATTAACCGTCTGATTGCATTTTCCAATCAGTATCGGGATGAATTTGTGAGTATTCTTGAACGCAACAGCGGTTTGGAGTTTCAAAACACCTTGAAAGCCACTGAGGCGGAGATTGCACGGCTATTCAAGAGAAATGACGAAATTGATAAGCTGTTCGGCAACATCTACGAGGATAAAATTAAGGGTAATCTTTCGGAAGAACGGTTTTCCAAGATGTCAAAGGCATACGAAGCCGAGCAGGAGGAAAACAAAAAGAAGATTGAACTTCTCTCTGAACAAATAAAAAGTGAGACACGAGAAATCGACACCACAAAAATGTTTCTTGATATTGTTGAGAAAACTACTCATCTTGAAAAGCTCACCGCAGAGGTTGTACGCAATTTCATTGATAAAATCGTCGTTCATCATCGAAAAGAGGAAAACGGCATTACGACACAGAAAATCGAAATCTATTATAATGTAATAGGTAAATTTGAGGTACCGTCGAACTATGTACTGCCGACTGCATCAAACTTGACCGAAGCAAAGGCAATGACCGCCGCTTTGGGCACACCGACATAAAGAAAATGACGGTTGAAGTAGGACTAAATCCTATTTCAACCGTCATCATGGTGCGGGTGACAGGACTTGAACCTGCACATCGAAGACACTAGCTCCTAAGGCTAGCACGTCTGCCAATTCCGCCACACCCGCGCGACTTATTTATTGTAATTTATAAAACCGCAAAAGTCAATATAAAGTTTTGTTATTTATAAACTTTGTAAATTCTATGTAAAAAATTCTTGAATATAGCATTTAAATAATGTATAATATTTTTTAATAATTTTAATCAAGGCAGGGAATATAATGATTAAAAAATATCTAAATCGTTTGTTTATTGACGGACTTTCGGGAATGGCACTCGGCTTGTTTTCTACACTTATTATCGGCACAATTATTTGTCAAATTGCCACAATTATAGGAAATAATTCTATTGGAAATATTTTAATGAATTTCGGTAATGTTGCAAAAACAATTACCGGTGCAGGCATCGGTGTCGGCGTTGCGGTTAAACTTAGATCGTCCCCGCTTACTTCCGTTTCTGCCGCAGTCGCAGGTATGATTGGTGCATTTCCGAGTTTAGTTCACGCTTTTTTGCTTGATGCTGACGGAAAAGCAATCAAAACCGCTGTTGATGTTTTTGTTGTAAAATCTCCCGGGGAACCGCTTGGCGCTTTTATTGCGGCATATATTGCTATTGAAATCGGAAGATTGGTTTCAGGGAAAACGGGGCTTGATATTATTTTAACTCCTCTTGCTTGTATATTATCCGGTTCTTTTGCAGGATATTTTGTAGGTCCTTATATTTCATTTGCTATGAAATGGATAGGAGAACTCGTTAATGTTAATGTTGACAAAAGCCCTATAATCGGCGGCATGATAGTTTCTGCTATTATGGGTATTTTGCTTACTTTACCGATTTCGTCGGCGGCTATCGGTATTTCTATGAATTTAACCGGTCTTGCAGCAGGTGCAGCGACAATCGGTTGTTGTTGTAATATGGTTGGTTTTGCGGTTATTAGTTATCGTGAAAACAAAGTCGGCGGTCTTATAGCGCAGGGAATAGGCACTTCTATGCTTCAAGTTCCGAATATTGTAAAAAATCCGCTTATTTGGGTGCCGTCAATACTATCAAGTATTATTTTAGGACCAATATCGTCCGCTTTGCTTAAAATGGTCAGCAACCCTATCGGTTCGGGTATGGGCTCTGCCGGTCTTGTAGGTCAATTTATGAGTTATAGCTCAATGATTGAAGCAGGAACAAAGCCGACTGTTGTAATCATTGAGATTATTGCTATGCAATTTGTTTTGCCTGCTATTGTTTCTCTCGGAATAGCCGAGGCTATGAGAAAACTGAAACTAATTAAAAAAGGCGATATGAAGTTAGAGGTATCCTCTAATGCGTAAGTCAGAGCTTGCAAAATCTGTTGTTGAAAGGCTTGAAAAAAAGTATCCCGATGCCAAATGTTCATTAAATTATTCGTCGGCTTTTCAGCTACTTATTGCCACAAGACTATCGGCACAATGTACCGACGCTCGTGTAAACATTGTTACGCCAAAACTTTTTGAAGAATATCCTAATGCCGAATCTATGGCATTAGCACCTATCTCAAAAATAGAAGAGCTTATCAAAACTTGCGGTTTGTATAAAACAAAAGCGAAGGATTTATCCGAAATTTCTAAGGCAATTACTAATGATTTCGGCGGAGAAGTTCCCGACAATATAGACGATTTGTTAAAGCTTTCAGGTGTCGGAAGAAAAACCGCTAATCTTGTTTGCGGCGATATTTACGGAAAGCCGTCGGTAGTTACCGATACCCATTTTATCAGGCTTTGCAATCGACTTGGTTTTGTTAAAACAAAAGTTCCGAGCAAAGTAGAAAATATTATGATTAAGCTTTTACCTCCCGATAAGTCATCGGATTTTTGCCATAGAACCGTTTTATTCGGAAGGGAAGTATGTACCGCTCGCAAGGCGAATTGCGACAAATGTCCGCTTGAAGATATTTGTCCGAAAATTATTTAATTATAAAAAAAGAGGTCTTTTTAATGTTACAAAAAAAAGTTGCGGCTATCCACGATATTTCGTGTTTCGGTAAGTGCTCGTTAACGGTTGCTTTGCCGATTATTTCGGCGGCAGGTATAGAAACTGCGGTAATACCTACGGCTGTTCTTTCTACACATACCGGCGGTTTTTCGGGATATACTTTCAGGGATTTAACCGAAGATATTTTACCCGTTGCAAATCATTGGAAAAAAGAAAATATAACTGTTGATGCAATTTACACCGGATATTTAGGTTCAAAAGAGCAAATTGAAATAGTTAAGGATGCAATAAAAATTATAAAAAAAGAGGGCGGACTTACCATTGTAGATCCCGTTATGGCAGACAACGGTAAGTTATACGGCGGATTCCCCGAAGATTTTCCAATAGAAATGAAAAAACTTTGCGAAACGGCTGATATTATCACGCCTAATATTACCGAAGCCGCTTTTATGCTTGATATTCCGTATAAACCGGCGCCTTATACGAAAGAGTATATTGAAGATATGGTTGTTAAACTTTCCGAAATAACAAACGGTGCTGTTGTCCTCACGGGTGTATGCTTCCAAAAGGATAAAATGGGAGCCGCTATTTATGACGGAAAAGAAATTTCCTATGTATTCTCTAACTATGTCGAAGCGGCATATCACGGAACAGGCGATATTTTTACAAGCACTCTTGTTTGCGGTGTGTTAAATAATAAATCCCTTATTGAGTCCGCTCAAATTGCTTCCGATTTTACGGCTTCTTGCATAAAGCTTACCAAAGAAAATTATCCCGAAATGAAATACGGCGTAAATTTTGAGGCTAAAATCCCCGAGCTTATAAAGAAATTGGGATTATAAAAATAATAAAAAAAGAACTGTCTGGCATAAAAATCAGACAGTTCTTTTTTTATTAAGTATAAATTAGTCTTCTGAAATTGCCTCAACAGGACAATTTGCAGCACAAGCACCGCAAGAGCAGCACTTATCGGGATCAATTTCAAAATGTTCTGATCCTTCGGCAATAGCATCACAAGGACAACTGGAAGCACAAGCACCACAGCTGATACAAGCATCGGAAATCTTAAAAGCCATCAAAAACACCTCCATACATAAGGTTAAATTAAAAGGATAACCTCTTAATACAATAATATTGTAACAACTCTAAATAAAAAAATCAAGAGGGAAAATGTTGTTACTCCTCATCGGTATTATCCGATTTTTTCTTGTTGGCGAGAATTTTTACATCTTTTCGGTTTACTTTATACGGAATACCGTTTTCATCCCTTGGTTTTACTATTAAATTACCTGTAATCATATTTACATCAATAACCGTGCCCACGCCTTCGCTTGTTTTAACGGTAGAGCCGAGAGCAGGAGTAATTTTTATTAAATAATCATAAGAATTTTGTTCGTATTTAAGGCAACACATAAGTCTGCCGCAACTACCGGAAATTTTAGTAGGATTAAGGGAAAGACCTTGTTCTTTTGCCATCTTTATTGAAACGGGCTGAAAGTCGTCAAGAAATTGCTTACAGCAATAAGGATAACCGCAAATTCCGAGACCTCCCAACATTCTTGCCTCATCTCTAACACCGATTTGTCTAAGTTCAATGCGAGTATGAAACGATGCCGCTAAGTCTTTTACAAGCTCACGAAAGTCAACTCTGCCATCCGCGGTAAAGAAGAATGTAATCTTACTGCCGTCAAAAGCATATTCAACATCAACAAGCTTCATTTCCAAATCTCTGTCAACGATTTTTTGGGCACATATTTCAAAAGCCTTCGGCTCTTTTTTACGATTTTCCTCTAATGACTTAAAATCGTTATCGGTAGCAACACGAATAACCTTTTTAAGCGGAGGTACTATTTCACTTTCGTCAACTTCTTTGACGGGAGAAGAAACCGTACCCATAGCGGGACCGGAGGCCGTATCAACAATAACGGTCTTACCTAATTCGATATCTTCTTTAAGTGGCTTAAAATAATAACTTTTTCCGCCCTCATTGAATTTTACTGAAATAACTTTAATCATATTTATGACCATTCCTTTTATATTAGAAAACTTTTATAACAAATAATTGCTGAATTAAAAAGTAATTGAAGATTTGTATTCATACGGATGCTCTCAATAAATTCGTATGTTTTATAATAAATATTGTTTAGTGCTTTTAGCCGATAGTTTGAAATATCTTTACAAGACATTTGATTTTTACATTCGTTCTGTAATAATACAAAAAACTTTTCAGATGCCAAACGGTCTTTTTCAAGTTGTTTTAGAGATTTAAGTATCTCATAGCATTTACCGTCAAAAAGTAAATTAAGTGTGTTTTTTGCAAGTAAAGTCAACTCATCGTCAGTCGCATTATTTCTTTGTATATCGTTTAGAATAAATAAACTGCAACGGGAAATAACCGTATTTAATAAAACACTCCTCGAATTAACAAGAAGAATAAAAACAACACTTTGCGGTGGCTCTTCTAAGATTTTCAAAAAAGAATTTTGCGCTTGTACATTAAGCAATTCGGCGTTTTTGATAATAAAAACCTTTTTATCAGCCGAATGAGGCTTAATATATGCGTCATTTCTCAATTTTCTTATATTTTCAACCGAAATAATTTTTTTGTTTTCATCGGGGCCAATGTAAATAATATCGGGATTTGTATGGGATAAAGCTAAATGACACAGATTACAACTGCCACAGGGTTTATCGTTAGACGAGCAAACAACACTTTGAGCAATATAATCGGCAATTTGAAGTCTATCCTCAACAAAACCTCCCTCAATTAAAAAAGAATGGGGGATATGTCCGGAAGAAATAATATTTTGTATGTTAGATAAAACAGTTTCGTTTCCGTTAATATCTAAATTCATATTACAAAGCCAACCTTCTTCATTGCCTTAAAATAGGTTTTGCGAGCAACCTTTTCAGCTTTATCGGCGCCTTCTCTGAAATATTTTTCAAGTAAAGACTTATCGGTAATAAGTTCATTGTACTTTTCCCTAATCGGCGCTAATTCATCGGCTACAACCTCTCCGACTGCAAGCTTAAAATCTCCGTAGCCCTTACCGTCAAACTCTTTTTCGGTTTCTGATACCGATTTACCCGTAACGGCTGAGTAAATAGTTATAAGATTTGAAATACCTTGTTTTTCATCACTCATAATTACACCGCTGCCGCTATCGGTAACCGCACGCTTAAACTTTCTTATAATTGTATCGCGGTCATCAAGTATAGCAACCCAAGCATTTGTGTTATCATCGGATTTTGACATTTTCTTTTCAGGGTCTTGTAGCGACATAACACGAGCACCGGTTTTCGGTATGTAAGGCTCGGGAATTGTGAAAACATCCCCGTAAAGTCTGTTAAATCTTTCGGCAATATCTCTTGCAATTTCAAGATGTTGCTTTTGGTCGGCGCCGACTGGTACAAAATCGGGCTTGTAAAGCAAAATGTCGGCAGCCATTAAAACGGGGTAGGAGAAAAGACCGACATTAACATTGTCAGCGTGTTTTGCCGATTTATCCTTAAATTGCGTCATTCTTGACATTTCGCCGAACTGTGTGTTGCAGGAAAGCAACCAAGAAAGTTGTGAATGCTCGGGAACATGCGACTGAATAAATAAGGTGCTTTTTTCGGGGTTAAGCCCCAAAGCCAACATAAGCGCATAAGTCGAATATATTTGAGAACGAAGCTTTGCAGGCTCTTGCCTTACTGTTATTGCATGTAAATCAGCAACTGCAAATGTGCAGTCAAACTCTTCTTGCATCATTTTCCAATTTTTAAGCGCACCTAAATAGTTACCGAGAGTTAGCATACCGCTCGGTTGTATACAGCTTAAAACTTTTTTCTTTTCAATAGTTTCACACATAAAAATAAACCTCTGATTGCCAAAATTTAATTATTACTAAAATCTTCTAAAATAAGACCTTCATTTTTTTCAAGTGCCCAATTTATATTCCACTCGCCTGTGAAAATAAGCAAATTGTTTCCCTTAAAATCCTGTACCCATTTTGTATCGGATGTAAGATTTAACGATTTAACATCAATTCCTTCGTTTCTAATCCAACGAATATATTGAAAAGGCAAATTGTTTCTTATAACATCAACATTATATTCGTTTTTAAGACGGTATTCAAGCACCTCAAATTGAAGTACGCCGACAACGCCGACTATTACACGCTCCATACCTGTGTCGGGCTCGTGAAAAATCTGAATAGCACCTTCTTGGGCTATTTGTTCAACACCCTTTACAAATTGCTTTCTTTTAAGGCTGTCAACCTGTTCTATCATTGCAAAATGTTCAGGCGCAAATGTAGGAATCCCCTCAAATCTGACTTTATTTTTAATTTCGCATACCGTATCGCCGATAGAGAAGATTCCGGGGTCAAAAACACCGATAATATCTCCGGCATAAGCTTCGTTAATTATTTGTCTGTCTTGTGCCATAAGCTGTTGGGGTTGAGAAAGGCGTAAAGATTTATTACCTTGGATATGAAAATACTCTTTATCTCTTTCAAATTTTCCCGAACAAATTCTCATAAATGTCATTCTGTCGCGATGCGACTTGTTCATATTTGCCTGAATTTTGAACACAAAAGCAGAAAATTTATCGTCAGTAGGCTCAACAGTACCTTCCGCAGTATTACGGGAAAGGGGAGGGAGAGTCATTTGTAAAAAGTATTCAAGGAAAGATTCAACACCGAAATTAGTAAGTGCCGAGCCGAAGAATACCGGTGTAAGCTCACCCGTATGCACTTTCTCAATATCAAAATCAAAGCTTGCGCCGTCAAGCAGTTCAATTTGGTCAACCAAATCTTTTCTTTGGTATTCTCCGATTAGTTCATCAAGCTTTTCGGTATCGGTAATATCACACTTAATTGATTGTAGCTTTTCTTGACCTTTGTGAAATTCGTTAAAGGTCATTATTTCTTTTAGGTTACGGTCATAAACGCCTTTGAAGCTTACACCGCAACCGATAGGCCAGTTCACGGGATATGTTCCTATTCCGAATTCTTTTTCAAGTTCATCAAGAAGCTCAAAAGAATCACGAGCTTCACGGTCGAGTTTGTTTATAAAGGTAAAAATCGGGATATGTCTTCTTGCACAAACCTTAAATAATTTGCGTGTTTGCGGCTCAATACCTTTTGCCGCATCAATAACCATAACAACATTATCTGCCGCCATAAGTGTACGGTAAGTATCCTCGGAGAAATCTTGGTGTCCGGGCGTATCAAGAATATTTATACAAAAGTTATTGTATTCAAATTGCATAACCGAAGAAGTAATTGAAATACCTCTTTGCTTTTCAAGGTCCATCCAGTCGGAAACAGCGTGTTTAGCGGTGGCTTTACCTTTAACTGAGCCTGCGGTTTGAATTGCGCCTCCGTAGAGTAAAAGCTTTTCGGTTAAAGTAGTTTTTCCGGCATCAGGGTGGGAAATAATTGCAAAAGTTCGTCTTCGGTTGATTTCTTGCTCAAAAGTCACTTGTTTTGACTCCTTTTTATCCAATATAAAATTATTTAATAAATATAGTAACAATAATATCATAATTTTGTCAATTTATCAAGTTTTAATATTTTTTGAAAAAAAGTGTTTACAAATCGTAATATTAGTGCTATAATATTCTTGCATAATTCTATCATAAATTATTTTGAGGAATTTTAGGAGGATTATTATGAAAAAGTTATTCGCAATCGTTTTAGCTATTGCCGTTATGTTCGCTCTTTGCGTTCCGGCTATGGCTGTCAAGAGCCCTGAGGAACCTGATGTTAAGTCGTATAATGTTACTGTTTTTAACGGTAAAACTACTAACACATCACAAGTTAAGAGCAATGAAACTGTTATTGCCGTTGCTAACGAAACCGAAGGCGCTTTCCAAAAGTGGGAAATTACCGGTACTTATGACATTGTTGAAGGCTCTTTAACAAGCAAAACGCTTAAAGTAACTCCCAAGAGCGATTTGACTATCAACGCTGTTCTCGACAAAACCGATGTTGTTTCAAATCCGAAAGAAATTGAAGTTAATGTTGACGGTAAAATCGTTAAGGTTGTTGTTAACGGTAATAAGTTTACCGGTAAATCTAAGGTAACCGTTGTTAAGGGTAAAGGTACTGACGGAAAGAATACAACCGCTTCTGTTTCGTGGAACAATAATCAAGCAAATGTTATTTATAACGAAGAAAAGAATCAAGTAACTGTTGAACCGCTTACCGATAAGGGCGAATTTAATAGTTGGACTATTTATGTTGCTTCTACCGATGCTAACGGCAAGAGAGTATATGAAGTTGCAAGCAGTGTTCACGATTATGTATTAGTAAATACCGACGGTAACAAGCTTACAATTGTTCCTCTTTCTCCCGATCTTATTATTTGTGCTAACTATAACGGTGTAACAACATCTCCGAAGACCGGCGATAATCTTGTTATCTTTGCTATATTCCTTGCAGTTCTTTCTTTGGCAGGTATATCTCTTTCAACAAAGAAAATTCTTTCTAAATAATTTCAAATAATATTTTAGACCTAACGATTATGTTAGGTCTTTTTTTATAGGTGTTAATATGACATATAGATTTGCAAACATTAATGATACAAAGCTTATTTTGTTTTTTATTAAGGCATTAGCAGAATACGAAAAAATGTCCGAGCTGGTTGTTGCTGACGAAAATATTCTTAACGAGTGGATATTCGAAAAGAAAAAAGCAGAGGTTATATTTGTTCTTGAAGAGGGTAAAGAGGTTGGATTTGCTTTATTTTTTCATAATTTTTCTACTTTTTTAGGTAGAGCAGGCATATATCTTGAAGATTTGTTTGTTTTGCCTGAATACCGACATAAAGGTTACGGTAAGGGTTTGATAAAGAAACTTGCAGAAATAGCCTTAGAACGCAAATGCGGGCGTCTTGAATGGTGTTGTCTTGACTGGAACAAGCCGAGCATAAATTTTTATTTATCATTAGGCGCCGTTCCTATGGACGATTGGACAACTTACCGTATTACCGGCGATAAATTATCTCAATTAGGAAAAGGGCAATAGTACAGCTTACAAGTTTATATAAATAATTACTATATCACAATATAATAACTTTTAATTAAACACATTAGAATTAATATATTAAAGTGCGGTCTGAATTTATCAGACCGCACTTTTTCACACTAATGACTTATTATTTTGGCATAAACTCATTATATTCTTTGATAAGACCTATAATGTATTCAAACGGGTAATAACCTTGTTCAACACCGGCTTTCAAATACGGACCGCAGTAATTTACATATTGGTCATAAGTTACATAGTCCTTAAAGACATCATAATCGTATGTTCCGTATTCGTCGATTATTGCATTGAACTTGTCAACATCATAATGCAACTTACCGTCCATTTCAACCCAGTTAAGGAATTTAACGGCAGGTGAGAGTGTTAACAATCCTTCGGCAAATGCATTCATAGACTCACCCGATGCTATCGAATAACAGTCTGTTTGTTCGGTATTTGTATAAGCATTTGTTAATGTTACGATATCATAATTGCCATCATTTCTATACTTGACAAATCTATGACCGATAAATTCGGTACAGTTTTCAGTAGTGATATTGACAAATTTATTCAAATCATAATCAAATACTTCATGTTTCAATACTATTCTCAAAACAGTGCTATCCGAGAATTCAAGGTTAGCAATATCATAGGTGCTATAACCGTGGTTAATCAAGAGTGAAATATTTCTTGCAACATAGGTACCGTTAAAGAAATCCCAAGCCATAATCTTATCTTCGTCAGTAATTTCCTCGATCGGCTTTTGCGTTCCGTCCGCCATAGTGATAAGCGTTCCGCTTACAAAACAAGAATCTTTACTGAATGATGCAGTTATCGTTTTATCAGAAGTAATTGTATCACCGTCGCTAATATTCCAAGAGCATGAATAATTTTTTTCCGGAGTAGCGGTGTAAGACTTGCCGTCAATAGTAAGAGTGTTACCCGAAACGGAAACCTTTGTACCCTTTGTTACATTAATAGTTCCTGCATTTGAAACACTACCGTTGCTACCGGCTGTAATAGTTACACTGCACGGCGGTATAAACGAAGCGGTAATCGTTGTATCGGAGGTAATTGAAGCGCCGTTACTGATACTCCAAGAATCAAACAGACAATTACTATTCGGAGTAGCGGTGTATTTTGTGCCGTTAATCGTAAGGGTATTGTTAGAAACTGAAACGGTTGTTCCTTTTGATACCTTAATAGTACCCGCATTTGAAACACTGCCGTTGCTACCGGCCTTAACGGTTACACTACACGGAGGTGTAAAGGATGCGGTAATCGTTGTATCGGACGTAATTGTGTCGCCGTTGCTTACACTCCAAGAATTAAACAAATAATTAGTATTCGGAGTAGCGGTATATGTTGTATTACCGATTGTAAGTTTTGCACCCGAAACAGTAACCTTAGTATCCTTTGCAACTTCGACAGTACCGGAATTTGACACTGTACCGTTGCTATCTTTCGGTCCGACGGTTACATTGTAATAATAATTATAGTTAGGAACAACGGTGAAATTACCGTAAGTGCCTTTGGGAATTGTAACAGTAGTAGAAAGACTGGTTGCGGAGGCAAATGTTACACCGCTTTTTGTAGTAGTCCATTTTGTGAACTTAAAGTGCGAGTCGCCGCTATTATCGGTAAAGGTAATAGTAACTGTTCTTGCCTTACTTCCGCTATAAGTATATTTTGCGTATGTTGTTTCATTATTGGTATTCTTTTTATAATTAACCTTAAACGATCTTGCAGAAAGAGTAACGCTTAAAACAATGTTATCGCTATAATTTGCAGGGATAACGAGTTGATTAGATGAAATTGTAGGACCGCCATCTACGGGATCTTTAATCGACCATTCTTTCAAGTTGTATTTTGCACTGATTGTGCTCGGCAAAACAAGCATATCGGAACCCAATGTTTGTTCTGAGCCTTTCGGAGTATATTCGCAAATATCGTATGACTTGCTTGAATAATAAAGCGTAACATAAGCTTTATCAGCCCACTTTGCTACCAAGTCAAGATCACTGCTTACAACAACCGAGTCGCCACCGTTTCCGAAGAGTGCACCGTCCTTATACCAACCTGAAAATGCAACATTATCGGGGTGGGTAGGAGTAGGCAGCTTGAAAGTACCGCCCTTTGCACAAACATCAGCAGAAATGGAATTGCCGCCCTTTGTATCATAGGAAATAATAACACTTTCTTCGGACTGGGTAGAGCTTGAACCGAATATTTTAGAAAAGAAGCCTTTTACTTTTTCCGATAAAGTAGATACGGTAGATGAGTAAGTGCCGGGTTCTTTATTATATTCCCATTGAACAATCTCAAATTCTGTAATGGGGTAATTATCACGGGTGAGAAGTACGCCGTTTTGATAAATTAGTTTTTCGGCAACAGCAACCGAAAGTACCGTTTTGCTACCGTCTTTTACTAATAAGTTACGATAATACGAATTGGCGTCTTTATCACCGAAACCGGTAGTATAAGTATAATGATACGAGTTTTCAAAATTCTCGAAGAAGGTTATTGCACCCGAATCCATCCAAGTGTATTTAGAATAATCGGAAGAATTTTGAATTTCATTTCCCTTAGGAAATTCGCCACTTGATTCACAAGCACGAATAAAGTATTCGGTCAACTGTTCTAATTGACTTTCCTCGTTGCTGTACTTTTTATTGGCTTTGGCACTAACATTAAAAGCTAAGAAGGCGGTAAGTATAAGAGTAACAATGGCGAAAATTACAAGCCCGAAAGCAATAGCCCAGCTCATAGCAACGCCGCGCTTGTTTGAAATTGTTTTATTATATTTCATAACTATCCCTTCCTATAAGTAATATACGGCTCGGATGAGGGAACCGCCATTGTGTTAGAAAACTTACTCTTCGGTAAAATCCATATCTTAATAATCGGCTCATATTCGGAATTTACGAGGTTTGCATAAGTTGCTTGAATATAAACAAAGTATTTGGATTTATCGCCACGGGGCATTATATAGAACGATTGGGTTTCTGACTGACCGTCGCTGTTAGACGATTTTCCGATAAATGTAACCAAGTCAATATCATAGTGGTTTCTGAATGTTATTGTAGTCGATGCCTTTGTTTTGAAAACAGTAATACGCTTGTTTTCGTCATCGTCTTTTAAGATAGAAATAATGTAATAGTCAATACCGTTTTCAACTTTTCTCGAAAGCAAAGCCTTTCCTTTTAATTGAGAACCGTTAAAGGTAAGGTTATATTTATCAGTGCCGGAAACATTAGTATAGAACTTTTTGAATATTCCCTCGGTGATTTGTTTTGCGTCGCTGTCGTCATCACATTCAAAGTCTAATATTGCATAATCGTTGCTGTTTCTGAAAGAAATAATTGTTTTGCTACCATCTTTATAGATTTTTGCGTATGTTACATCAAGACGGCTTCCGGGAGTTAAATTACAATACTGGGTGTAATTTATTCCATTTGCGGCATAAGCGTAAAGGTTGTCGGTATATGACGCACCTTTATGTTCTGCATCACTTGTAGTAATTTCTTTTGTGAACTTACAATTTGTTTTAATGTCATTCATAGCGTCGGCAATATAACCGCCGTTGTACTTGTAAAGAAGAATAGGAACATTAGAGCCGTCAAAAACGCCGTAAACTAAAATTTCACCGTTGTTTGCAAGAGCATAGAAGATACTTGCACTAAAATGATTATTTAATCCGTAATCATAATAATGGTCGCCTTCAACAGCTTCCTTATATACAACATCTTTAACATTTATTACATCAGTGCCGTTTGTTGATTTTTCGGCGGTAGCAAATGATAAACCTAAAAAGTTAGGTGCGGTTAAGTTACAACGATTACCGTTTTCGCAACTGAAATCAGCTCTGACATACTGTTTATCAATTGTACCAATGCTCGGCATACTTCCGTAATTATATCTAACCGCAGAAATATGCAAGTCAACATAATTAGCGTTTAGATCGTACCAGTTATTTGTAGCGATATTAGCATTTGCTAACCGTTCGGAATCCCATC
Organism: Ruminococcaceae bacterium UBA1741; assembly: GCA_002315685.1. Lineage (GTDB taxonomy): Bacteria > Bacillota > Clostridia > Oscillospirales > Acutalibacteraceae > UBA737. The sequence continues at coordinate 3,714 of DCHX01000037.1, read as the reverse complement.
TTACGGTAAGAGCGTAATAAAGCTGTTGGTTACTGCTGTTTACAACCGGCGTTGGCGGATTAGAACTGTAACTATAAACCTTACACCAAACAATATAACCGGGGTCATTCTTTACCGTCTTAACGGGGGATAGGAAATACTTATTCTGCATAAGGTACTTATCTAATTCGGTAGCAACACTTGTACGAATATTTCCTTTATCATCCTTAAAAGATACAAAAGTATCGTTTATTGTCATTGTAACTTTATTTCCGTTAGGATCAACGAAACCGCTTATCGTGAGGGATTCGCTTGAATAACTTGCGGTTGAATCAATGCTGTTAATAGTAAACTTTTGCGAGTTGCCACCATCAAATCTACAAAAGATAGTTGAATAATAGAAAGTGAAAGCATTTCCGAAATTATAATCGCCGTCAACCAAATTAGTAAAGCTATCGGTATTTCCGTAAGAAACCTGAACGGTTACTTTTTTGCTTGAACCCTTACCGGCATACGCAAACCAGAACCAGTGGTCTCTCATATCAGCGGATTGTACGGGTTGAATTCCGGTATTGAAATTACCGTCAATATTGCAAACCTTATAATAAATTTCTTTACCGTTAGAATCAGTTGCCCGTTTTAGCGACTTATCCGAACGAGCGGTATAAACCTCAAATGTTGCATCAATTAAATTTCCGCTTTTGGTTTTAATGCCGACACATCTTAAAACATAAGATTTTTTAAGGAGATATTTTTCAAAGTCGGTAGCATCATATTCAAGAGTTGCAATACCGTTGGTAATACTTGCACCGTTTTTAGCAGTTGTTTTGGTGGTATATCCGGTTTGTAATTTTCCCGAAATTTTAACTTTAAGATTATCGCTTGAATCTCTGTAATAATCAATAGTTAAAGCAGGTCTTTGATTGTTATCGTCTTTCCAGGTTGTGAGTCCGTAATTATCCTCTTTACCTTTAATATATGTGGTGTAATTTATACTTTTAATTTCGCCATAAGAGGAACCCTCTCCGCCGATAGAGTATTTATCGTCTTTGGTTTCGTAATCGAGGTTGATTAAACCTTCGTCAAGGTCTTTTGCATCCTCGACAAATGTACTCAAATTATCTTCTGCATACTTAAAGGTTATAAGACGGGTATCGCCGTTGTAGAAAATAACCTTACCGCTGTCAAATCTTCTAACCTTTGTGAACGCCTGCGGTTTAAGTTGAAGCTCGGATAAGTCGAGGTCTTTGTAAAACATCGGAACATCAATATTGTTTTTTGATGTTTTATTGTTAAAAGATTTTAAGTCAATCTTAGTTCCGTTTTCAAGGAAATCAGTAAGATTTTCAGCATTCTGGAAACAGGAAAGCGCATTGTTTGCCGAAATAGTGGACATATAATTATCCCATTGTCTTCTTGTTGAATTTATAGAAATTCTATAAATTACGATTGAAGCTATTGAAACGATAGAAACAACCGCGATAGCTACAACACATTCAACTAATGTAAAACCTTTGTTATTCTTTTTCATAATTCACACCTCGCAAAAATTAAGCGACATAACGCTCGTTTGTTGAAAAACGCTGTCTGTTGGTTTTTGAGAAAACATTGAATGAAAATTTGATTTCATCCAAAGATGTCTTAATATTACAATAAACCAAGCTGCTTTTAGTATTGGTAAATCCGCAACTTGAAATTTGTTCGAATTTATATTTTTTATGTACTGTATCGCCTTTTTTCCAAATGATAGCATTAGAAGTAAATTCCAATGTTTCTTTTGAAGCACCGCCCTCACTTGATTTAAGTTTCGTTGTACTCGCGATAGAAATTTCACGATTAGAATTATCGTTTGAACGTACAAAATCCTTAACAACTTTCTTGAAGGTATTAACCTCAGAAATGGTCGCACTGTTTTTAGCAATAATATTCGACTGCTGTCGAAGAATTAAAGTGAAGGTGCAAACCATACCGATTACCACAAGGGTTATAGCGATAACCATAATAAGCTCAATCGTCGTAAAACCTTTGCTTGATTTTTTCATATTACCACCCGCAAAACTGAATTTATAATTTATGCAATTATAGATAATTACATTATATCATTTTTTTTTGAAAAATCAACTGTTATATTTGTCAATCTTTGCTATTTTACAAAAATAACAAAATTATAATAGATTTTTTCAAAATAATTATATTTGCTTGACGAGTAACCGATTAGTTGCTATAATAGTAGTAACCGATTGGTTACTAAATTGTTGAGGTGTATTATGCCGATTTCAAATGATGAAATACTGAAAGTTTCCTTATCTTTATTTTCGCAAAATGGCTATGACGGTACAAGCCTGCAAGATATTGCCGATTGTCTGAATGTAACGAAAGGTGCGCTGTTTAAGCATTATGACAGCAAAGAGGCACTGTGGGATGCGCTGATAGATAAAGTCGAGGAATATTACGGAGAGCATTTCGGCAAGGTGAAGAATATTCCGCTTCCCGATACGCTTGAAGAACTGAGGAAATTAACCCTTCGTCAGGTGGATTTTACCATTCACGATGAAATGGTGAAAAAGGTGCGTAAATTATTGACAATTGAACAGTTCCGCAATGAGCGAATGAGTACCCTTGCAACAAAGCATTTCAGCGGTGATATTGAAGCTATTTACACGGATATTTTTGAGCATTTGATGAAGTGCGGTAAAGTCAAAGCAGACAATTCATCCATTCTCGCTCTTAACTACACCGCACCGATTACTATGCTTATCCATCTCGCTGACCGTGAGCCTGATAAAATTTCCGAAACGATAGAATCGATTAGAATTTTTATAAAAGATTTTATAAAAACATACGGAGTAATATAATGAAAAATAAAACCGAAAAATCTATTCATGTATTTTTACTTTTAATTATCGGTCTTTGGGTGTTTTGCTTTGTAACGCTTAAATTGTGGCTTTTGCCGTATTCGGTGGCATATACCGAAAACGGAGAAATGACAGTCGGGTATTTATTATATGCGATAATCGGACTGTTCTTTTCCACACCTGCACCCTTTGTGTCGGTGCTGATTATTTCACTTTTCAAAGAGAAAATCGGGCTAAAAGAGTTTTTTCGCAGAATTTTTCGCACGGAACACAAATTGAAAACAATTTTACTTACCGGTGTTTTTTGCCTTTTGGCACTTATTTTTGCGCTGATTAACGGAACACCGAACGGTTCACCGTGGTATATGTTGCCTCTCGGTTTCCTTGTGATGATTCCGTTTGTAGGAATTGCGGAGGAAACAGGTTGGCGCGGCTTTTTACAGCCGGCTTTGGAAGAAAAATTCAAATTCCCGTTTTCGGTTTTGCTCACCGCTTTTATTTGGTATATATGGCACTTTGATTTGTGGCTTGACAAAACTTCAAACCATTACGGCGACAGTTTAATCGGTTTCGGTATCACGATTTTTATATGGGCATTCGCATTGGCGGCGCTTTATAAAGCAACAAAAAGTATTATCGCTTGTGCTACATATCACGCTTTTATTGATGCTATCGGCGCTATTTACGATTGGAATTTGTTGTTTGATTCATTCCCCGGAAATGTTATCACAAATATCTACCGAGTTGTTTGGCTCGGCTTGTCCGTCGCTTTATGGATATGGGCGGACAGAAAGGAAAAGAAAAATGATTATTGAAACCAAAAGACTTATTTTGCGTCCGTTTCTTGAAAGTGATGCGGAGGACGTTTATGAGTATTTAC
>DCHX01000031.1:7637-27222 GCA_002315685.1 Ruminococcaceae bacterium UBA1741 | reverse complement strand
CTTTTAATCAAGGTGTCCGGGGTTCAAATCCCCGATGGGTCACCAAAAAAATTCCGTTCACGCAAGTGGGCGGAATTTTTTACTTTCACCTTTTTACTCTTCGTTTTTTACTAATAAATTGCCCATAGCCTACGACGCCATTGACTTTTTAATACCATTAAACTATGATAGACTCAGAATTTGCCGGCAATTCAATAATTTTTTCGGAGGTTACTATGGATAAAAAGGCGTTCGGTAGTTTTATTAAAGAAAAGCGTACCGAAAAAAGACTGACACAAAAAGAACTTGCAAACAGTCTTATGATAGATGTTACGGCGGTTTCAAAATGGGAAAGGGGCGTTTCCTATCCCGATATTACGCTTATCCCCGATATTTGTAAAAATTTAGATGTCAGCGAAAAGGAGCTTATCGAAAGCTCAAACGATACGGAATACCGTCATATAAAAAACGAGGCTCAAAAATACAAAAAGCTTAAAGATTCTATATTTTATTCGCTTTCAAGCTGTTACTTTGTTGCCGTTTTGACCTGTTTTATCGTTAATCTTGCGGTAGAATATACTCTTTCTTGGTTTTTTATTGTTTTTTCGGGTTGTCTTTGCGGATTTTGTTTTATACCCGGTGTTACGAGATTTGCAGAAAAAGCAAGATTTTCGCTTTATATTGGCTCAACACTTTTAAGCTTGGCGGTTCTTTACCTGACTTGCTCGATTTACACCCGTAATTATTGGTGCTTTATCGCAATAACGGGAACGGTTCTCGGTTATTTTATGATTTGTTTTCCTATCATTTTCGCAAAGCAAAAAGCATATTTTCTCGAGGAAGAATACAAAAAGATTAAGCGGTTTTTCCTTATTTCCTATATGGCGGGAATTTATATTTTTACAACAATAATGCTTCTTACCGTAAGCGCTTATACTAAAACCGGATTCTTGTACGGATATAAAATTTTTACAGGTTGTTTTTGGATTTTGTTGGTTTTCGGAATTATCAGAATGTCAAACCTACATATTTTTACAAGACTCGGAATTGATTTCCTAATAATGTCGGTATATTATTTATTCCTAAACGGATTTCTAAACTATATGTTAGGCTCCGACTATCAAGGTTGCTACAAAATAAACTTTAACAATTGGAATACCTATACCAATGGCAATGTTTGTTTTATAATTGTTTTAAGCTCACTTGCATTAAGCGTTATTTTCTTTGTTTTGTCAATAATAATACGGCGAAAATTAAAAAAAGATAAAATACTTTTGCCGTTTCAGGTCTAACCTTAAAGCAAAAATCCTATCATGAAAGCCGTCATTTAGAACGCACGGATTTTGTGATAGGATTTTGTTATGTACTTATTGTTTTTTTAAGAAATCAGTTATCGCTGTTGCTACTCGGCAAATAGGGAATAAGTGCCTGCGCTATTTTTGCGGTAGGCATAGTTTGCAATATAACCTTTCCGGGACCCGTAACAACGGTATTAAACAGTCCTTCTCCGCCGAATAATACATTCTTTACGCCTTTTACCGTTTCTATGTTCATAGTGCAGGTTGAGGACATCATTACTACATGACCTGTATCCACAATAATTTGTTCGCCTACTCCTAAATCGTATTCAATAGCCGAGCCGTCTATCTCCAAAAAAGCCGTACCGTTACCGGAGATTTTCTGCATAATAAAGCCTTCTCCGCCGAATAGGCCGGCACCTAATTTCTTTTGAAAGAATACTGCCGTGCTAACACCTTCGGTAGAGGCAAGATATGAACATTTTTGCACTACATATTCATTTTGCGCAGAAACATCTAATGCACGGATTTCTCCGGGAAAGCCGGAAGCAAAAGCAATTTCGCCGTTACCGTTTTGTGCGGTATATCGGTTTCGGAACATTCTTTCTCCGCTGAACATACGGCCGAACATTTTGCCTATTCCTCCGCCTACTGTTTCCATCTTCATATTAGGACTCATCCAACTCATACCGCCGCCCTCGGTAATCATAGTTTCATTCGCCTCTAACGAACATATAACTGCGGGGAAGTTGCCACCTTTGATTTCGTATTTCATACATATCACCTTTTTCCTTTTTTTATTAAAGTATAATGTATCTGTTTTGCATTGTCAACCTTGACAACGGATGGAAAATCTTATATATTATGATTAAAGGAGGAGTAAAAATGAATAAAATATTCAGAAAAACAGCACCTTTTATTGCACTTGCAGGCGGTATATTGTTTATAGTGCTGGGTTTTATCAGTATTAAAAAGCATAAAAACTTTACTGCCGCTACCGCAACTATTACACGTATTGAGCGTGTTGAAGGTGTCGGAGCTGACGATAGCGATGACTATAATGTTTTTGTAAGCTATAAGGTAAACGGTAAAGAGTACGAAAGCAAACTCGGAGAGTACAGTGCATCTATGTCAGAGGGTAAAAAAATTGATATTAAATATAATCCCGAAGACCCCGGTAATATTATTTCCGCAAGTAATTTATCTACTGTTATTTACTTGGTATTCGGTACTGTTGCGGTAATTGCAGGTGTTGTGCTTATTCTAAAACGGATATTCAGATAATCGCATCTTTTTTAACTCAATAATAATAAATAAATTCCCCGCCACACTCAAAACGAGTTGTGGCGGGGAATTTTATCTACTAAAATCTTAACAAATACGGTGTTTATTATGCCTCGGTGTTACCATGGTATTTGTTTTTATATTCAAGACAAAGCATTGTAATATCGTCAAACTGCTGTGCTTCGCCTACAAATTCATCCACATCGGACTTAACCTGTGAAATGGTTTGTTCAGGTGTAAAGTCGCAACACTTGTTAAGCGATTCTTCAAGACGCTCCATACCAAATAGCTTGTTATTCTTATCGGTAGCTTCGGTAACGCCGTCAGTATATTGGAATATCTTATCGCCCACTTCAATCTGAATTGAACCGCCCTTAAATACCATATTTTCCATACCGGCAAGTACGAATCCGGGCTTAATCTTATAAGGCTTATAACCTTCGCCTTTGCGATAAATGAACGGCATTTCGTGGCCGGCATTAACAAAGTTAAATTCGCCGGTTTCAAGGTCTAAGACACCTTCAAACGCAGTAATAAACAAGCCTTCGCTGTTTGCCTCGCAAAGAAGATTATTAACCTCGGAAAATACATTATCAAGTGATTCCCCGGACTGTGAATGGTCTTTGATGAGTGTTTTACCGATTACCATAAACAAAGCGGCAGGAACACCCTTACCCGATACATCAGCCATAACAATAGCTATATGCTTTTCATCAATCATAAAGAAGTCATAGAAATCTCCGCCGACTTCCTTTGCCGGTGTCATAAGAGCGTGAATATCAAATTCATTGTTTTCGGGGAAAGCGGGGAATATACAAGGAAGCATAGATGCCTGAATGTTTCTTGCAACATCAAGCTCGGCACCGATTCTTTCTTTTTCGGCAGTAACGGCAGTTAGGTTTTCGACATAATCCTGAATGTCTTTTTCCATATTATAGATACTGTCGGCTAACTGACCGATTTCGTCTTTTTGCTTAATAGAAGGCAATACTTTTGATAACTGAATATCTGATTTCGAGAATGATTTTGCTTCGTTAACGATAACATTAAGCGGTTTTGTAACGGTATCTCTGATAACCTTAAAGAATATTATCATAAATACGGCAACAATTAAAACAGTAATGATAATTGTGATAAAAAGATATTGGTTAAGAGTTTTGCTTATTTCCGGAATAGGCATATCGGCAGCAAGCAAAGCGACAACATTCTTGTTTGAATCCATTATCGGTACAACGGCAGTTGAGTTATAACCGAAGTTTGATTCGTGAATAAAATAGTCGCCCGAACGCTCGCCGGTTTCAAAAATCTCAAAAACATGCTCGGGATGTTCAACCTTTATAGGGTCCTCACAACCGATTTCAAAATATTGTCTTATATCTTCGGTTGCTTCAACTATTCTAACATCATACAAATTGGTAATAACATTTTTTTCCTTATCCGGAATATAAATGTAAATACCGCTTTTGTTTTCGTAAAGACTTGTATGACGGTAAAGGTTATAAATACCTTTGCTCATTTCTTCATATTCGCTGTCGGTTGGATTATCAAGATATGAAGTGATTTTATCTCCGTTGACATAAGAGGCGGCAACATCTGCGATTTCGTATGCGAAATCGTTGTATCGCTTGTAGATGGAATTACGATACTGTAAATAACCTCCGATACAGCAACCTATACATATTACAATAGCGAGTAATAGGCATAGAACTGACATTTTGCGGTTAAGTTTTGCGTTGTAAAATATTTTCATTTTTTTCTTCCCCCGATTACAAAATCAGTTTATATATTACAGCAGAGCAGGAGCATCTCCCGTTGCAAATAATACAAGTATAATTTTCGTCATCATACCATAAATTTTCTTTTTTTGCGATTTTTTCAAATCCGAGACCGCTTAATAACCTATCCATAGGAACGAAATTGTTATATTCCCAAGCAGGACCGAATGCGGCTTTGTATCCGTGTTTTTTCGTGTTTTCGAGTATAACATCCCATAGCCGTTTCATAAATCCCATATGCTCGTAGCTTTCAAATAACGCCGTGCTTCGACAATGAATAACATAAGGGTCGCTTGAAACCTCTAAAACGGATTCAAGAGGCAATTTCATATACGAGGCGATTTGTTCGGGAGTTGCCGGAACAAAGCAAACATATCCGACAAAATCGCCCTTGTATTCAAGCACTAAAAATAAATCGGGATTTTTAAGCCAATTTGAAAATTCCCCAACACTTAAATATCCTTTTCCGAATCTTAAATCACAAAGCCGGTTAATAATATCATAATCGCTCATTTTTGCCGAACGAATTTTAATTTCTTTTTGGTCAACTGGAATCATATTTACCGTCCTACTGCTAATTAAAAAATTACTACTAAATTATTTGCGCCTAAAATTTGTCTGAAATTAACCATACTTGCCGAAGCAAACATAATTTGAAGACCTAATAAATCTTCGGACAAATCTTCATTTGAACTATTGTCGTTATAAAATGAAACAAGATCGAAAATTTCGCCTATGTATCTGAAACGGAGCATAACCTCGTCTTCGATTTTACAAACTCTGACATCAATATATCCGTTTTCTTTATCGGAAAAGCAGTTGTTGATTAAGAAGGTCAACAACTCTTCAATAGCAAGACTTATTTTCATACATTTCTTTCGGTCAACACCGTGATTTTCACAGTATTCCGAACAATTCATTGAAGCATCAACTACTGCATCAACATTACACTTTACGGTAAAAGATATGTCGCTTTCGCTATCGTAATTTGATGAGAGTAAATAACTGTCAAGCTCAGGACTTTTCTTGCGGATAAAAAAGACTGCTGTCAAATAAACAACAAGAGTTGTTATTTCCGCCAAAGAAAAACTAATCCAAATTCCGTATGAATTAAATAAAAATCCTAATGGAATCGCATAAAAAGCTACCAAACCGAATGTTTTTAATGCTATCATCACGGTGGCGAAGGTTTCACGGTTAATGGCGGTTAAATAGTTTGTATAAAGCGAATTAAGATATGCCGCCAAAAGTCCCATACAGGCAAGAGGCAAAGCCTTACGGCCTTCGGCGATTATTTGAGAATCGGTAACACCGAAAAGACCGAATAGAAATGTAGGAATAAGACAAATAATAACGATTAAAGGCAACATTACAAAAACGCCTATGCGTTCGGCAAGTTTCATAACTTCTCTTTCGTTTGTATAATCACGCTCGCCGAAGAAAACGCCGATTAAGGGCAAAAGGGAAGAAGAAATGCCTATAATAATAGAGGTCTGTATTCCCATAATGTTACGGACAACGGTGTAGCAGGACAAAAGTGTTCCCGAGCCAACCAAAATCAGCAACATATTTATCATAAATATTTGAGCGGATTCAAGCAAATTGCTGATTCCGTTCGGAATACCCGCAAAAATAAGACTTTTAACGGTTTTTTTGTTGAAGCTTTTTTTAATAAATCTTAGATTTTTAAGCTTAAATGCTATGTATAGGTATCCGAAAAGAGTTATGATACCCATTGAAATGCTTGTGGCAAGACCGGCACCGCCGATGCCCATATTAAATAAAGGACTTAAAAACAGCCACGAAAGACCGACATTTATTACGGCGGAAAGCGAGAATAAAAAGGAAGATACTTTTGGTTTTCCTTCGTTTTTTAAGAAATAAAGGGGTATGTATGCAAGTAAAGTGAAGGCACCGCCGGGTAAATAATTTATAAGATATTGCTTTACGAGCGGAAAATTATCTGAATTTCCTCCGCAAAGAAGCCTTGATATAGGATTTATAAAAACAATGCCTAAAAAAGTAAGCAAACCGCTTAACACTAAGAGCATAACGGTAGCACAGGTAAATATGCGTTTGTATTCCTTTTGATTACCACGGCCGAGTTCACGGCTTGAAGCTATATTTGCTCCTATTCCGATAGTCGCACCTACGGTATAAAAAATCAAATAAACAGGGCTTACAAGCGACATTGCCGAAAGTCCCGTTTCTCCGAGAAAAATTCCGACAAGAACGGTATCTATCATTGAGCTTGCGTATAAAAAAATCATTGAGATTACCGAAGTAATTGCGAATTTTCTTGAAACACTGTTGATAAAGAAGTTATTGTTTTTAAGATGATATTCCCGTAAAGAGTTGTTTGTTGCTTCTCTATTCATTTTAATTTTCCTAAATTAGTGTATAGTTTTATAAATGCTCAAAATATTTTGATTGTTTTCATATTTATATTCGATATTATCCATAGTTTTTTTAACCATAAAAATACCAAGTCCGCCGATTTGTCTGTCGTCAGCCGACATTGTAACATCAGGGTCATCTTTTTCAAGAGGGTTGTAAGGAAGACCGCTGTCAATGAAAGTAATCTTGAAAATATCGGGATTATCGCAAAGACCGGCAATAACCGTAAGCTTTCCTATGCTATCGCCGTAAGCGTAACGAACAACATTGCTTACAAGCTCGTCAAGAGCAATGTCAATTTGTATTTGTGCCTTCGGAGAGCAATCGCTTTCTTCAAGCATTTCGTTAATAAAAGTATTAACCTTTTCGATGTTTTCGAGTGTTGCATCAAGTGTAATTTCTTTCATTTAATCATCTTCGTCCTTTTAATTTTTAGACAATTTAATATTATTTTACCATATTTTACTTTTTTTACAAGAGGATAATTAAAATTTATTATTAAATTGTGAAAATAATTAATTTACAAATCATCTAAAAAACAAAAAAGGCTGTAAAAAATCGGTTTTTTACAGCCCATAAAGATTATTTCTTTTGTTTTCCTTTTAGCTCGTAAACACAGTCGGCAAGTTTTGAAACATCGGGAGAGTGGGTAACTACAATTACGCACTTTCCTTCATCTGCAAGCATTCTCAAAACATTCATAATTTCGCTTTGAGTATCAAGATCTAAATTTCCGGTAGGCTCATCAGCTAATATAATTTGCGGGTTATATGCAAGGGCACGGGCAATAGCAACTCTTTGCTGTTGCCCTCCCGAAAGCTTTAATATGCCTCTGTCGAGCTCGTCTTCTTCAAGCTTTACTTTAAGGAGAATTTCTTTTGCATATTCTCTTTTGTTTTTAACCTTAATTCCCGAAACATCAATGGATAACATTACATTTTCGATAGCGGATAAATAAGGAAGTAGGTTGAAGCTTTGGAAAATAACTCCGACATATTTGCTTCTGTACTTATATTTGTCAATTTTTGAAATATCCTTGCCCTCGCAAAGAATTGAACCGCCGGTCGGTTTTGCAAGTCCCGATAATAACGAAAGTAATGTAGTCTTTCCGGCACCCGATTTTCCTACAACGGCATAGATTTTACCGCTGTCAAACGATAAATTCAAACCGTTTATAATTTTCGGCGAGTTTTTTGTGTAGCTGTAAGACAGGTCTTTTAATTCTAATACATTTTCCATAACTTTTTTCCTCCTTAATCTCTGCTGTTAAGTATTTTAAGTGGCTCGTATCTCATAATAAACAGCATTGCCGAGAGAGCGGAAACAAGTGTCAGTAAAATACCTATGCCTATCATTTGGAATATAACCGTGATGTTTGTTGCCGAATTTATGCTTGCAACATAATTTTTTGCCATACCGCCGAAATTGCTTGGGTCGAATTTGTCGGAGAATCCGTTACCTTTCGAATTACCGTCCGGCATTTCGGGAGGAGTGTTGCTATTTTGCTTTTGTTCACTGCTACTCGTACTTGCGGTTGAATTGTTGTCGGCAACCTCGGCGGTACTTGTGGAGTTTATAGTTGATAAAAGCTTGTTTGTAACAGGTACACTTGTAACGGCACCTATTGAGCTACCGATAATCAGCGCTACAAAGGTTACCACAAACAATTCGATAACAAACTGCATTGCAACCTTAAACTTTTTCATACCTATTGCGGTAAGAACGCCGATTTCGTATTTTCTGTTTCTGATGCTGAATAGGTTGATTACAACCAATACGAATGCGCCGATTATGAATATTACAATAAGGAAATAGGTTGCGTATTTTCCTAATGATTCAAGCTGATTTACACTTTCTTCATAGTTTGAAACATCATCGGATACAACCGAGTAATCCTCCGATACCGAATCCTTAAATTCGTTGTAATCGCTTAAATTCGCAAATACATAAGTCATAGAATATGTCGGAGAAAGAGCAATTTGCTTTTCTTCGTTATCCTCGGTAGTAGCAGTTCCGTTAAGCTCTGTTGATGCAGCTACTATTTTTTCAACCGATTTATAGCTTATGTGAATATAGTTATCTTCGAACGAAGCGTTAGAGGAGGTTTCCGAGCTATTTGAAGAAAGGGAAGAATCTCCTATTCCCACAATCTTAAATTCGTAGGTTTCGTCTTCGTTTTCGGGATTTTTAAGGGTAAATGTATCTCCGACCTCTAATTCGTTTTCTTCTGCTAAATTTTTTGAAATTACACAGGAATTATCATCGCTTGTAAGAGATAAAACATCAAGAGTTGCTACATATTCGGGTAAAGCATCTTCATCGGCATACCCTACAACCGTAAAGTCGTTCATGGATGCCATATTGAAGAAAAACTTGTTTGTAATGAATGTGTCTCCGCCGCCACCGGGCATAGAAGGTGCACCGGAGTTGTCTGTGCCGTTGCTGTCAGAAGGAGGAGTGGGAAAGTCGCCGTTTGAGTCGCCGTTATCGGTATTAGGAGTGGAATTACCTTCGTTTTCCTTTGAAGAGTTGCCTTCGGTTTTGCTTTCGGTTCCTTCTTCCGATTTGCTTTCGTTTGCGCTTTCCGAGGTTGTTTGCTCTTGGCTTTCGGTTTCCGCTAAAAGCACTACGGTTCCGCTTTCATTGGAGGTTTGAGATGTTCCGGTAGTGCTTGTTGAGGATTCGGTTCTTTCCTCACCGTTTTTAATATCGCCGTACTTATCCTTAAAATCTTTGTTCTTTTGGAAAGAACCCGCAACATCTAACGGCTCAATGGAATCACCCGCCGAAAAATAGAGAGAAGCGGTTTTATAAGAAGATTTTACACTCTCTTTTTTTGCGTATTCTTCAAGTGTTTCAAGCTCGATACCGTTTTGGTTCATCTTCTTTTGATTAAGAGTAGCCGTGATTTCCATATCGTTTGCATACTGCTTTTTAAGGGTTTTGTTTGCTTGTTTAATTGAAAGACCCAAACAGGATGAAATTGATAAAACCATTACAACTAAACCTATTAGGATGTTTCTGCCTTTCGCTCGTGATATGCAACGAAACGCATTTTTGAAAATATACATATTATCTCCGCCTTTTGTGAATTTGTAAAAGATAATACACCCTATTTTTTAAGTGAGTATAAAGGAAATGTTAATATTAGGTAAACAACTTTATATATTTTCGGCTTTTGAAAAGACAGTCATACTTTTCGGGCTTAACGAATAAAATTAAGTAAAAAGATGTTTTGGAGTGGAAATTATGGAAAACTGTCCGATAAAAGCCAACATATTTACAAATGATATTATTTACAAAGAAACGGTTGAGCAGTCAATAGATGCCGATTTTTCTTTACCGGATTATTGCAGTAATGTTGAAAGAATACATAAATGCAAGGCATTGCCCCGTATCAGCTCAAAGAGTATAAACGGAAAAAATATTACCATTGACGGAATGATAACCGTTACGATTATTTATTCTGATGACAGCGGACATATAAAATCATACGAGTATGCTTATCCGTTTGAAAAAACAAAAGAAACCGATGTAGATTTTGAAAATGCAAAGATTTATTTAAGTGCAAAATGCGATTATATAAATTGCAGAGCGGTTACAAGCAGAAAAATAGATATTCACGGTGCAATTTCAATATCTGTCGTTGCAAAGTCAAAAACCAAAACCGAAATCGTGGTTGATGTGGACGATAAGGACATAGAGCTGTTAAGAGGCGGTGTCCCCGCATCGTCGCCTACGGGCAGTAACGAAAAGTATATTTTAATTGAAGAAGAATCCGAGCTTCCTGCCGATTGCTTCGGGGAGGCAATAATAAGGCACGATGAATGTACCACCATTAAGGAATACAAAACCGTAAGCGGAAAGGTAATTGCAAAGGGAGAGCTTCAAGTAAATATAAGATACCTTTCGGATAACAAAATAGAATGTATGAAAACGGTTATTCCGTTTAGTCAAATACTCGAAGTGGAAACAGTAGGGGACAACTGCGAATGTGAGGTAAAATCACAAATATCCTCGTTTGAAATAAAGCCTAAAAACGACTCTGACGGCAAATTCAGGTATCTTACAATAAACTCAAAAATACTGATAACCGCCGAAAGCTTTTGCCCTAATGATGTTGATGTGATTCTTGATGCGTATTGGCGAAAGGGAGAAGCCGAAATCCTAAAAAAGAATGTATGCTTTAATAAGGTTGTAAAAAAGGCAAGTGAAACATATAACTGCAAGAAAAGCATTAGCGTTGATGACGGTAATATAGCCTCGGTGCTTGATAATTGGTGCGATATAAAAATAAACGATACGAAAGTTTCGGATGACTCATTATGCGTTAAGGGAACCGTTACCGCATCACTTATTATTGAGGATTCGGAGGGTAGTTCATCTTATATCGAAAAGCCCGTTGAGTTTGAGTATAAATATCCTATCGGAATGAAAGGCGACAATTTAAGCTGTGAGCCCGAGATAAGCATATTGTCCTGCGGATATACGATAACAAGTGAAAATTCCATCGAAATAAGAGCAGAGCTTTTTGTAAGTCTTTCGATAATAAAATGCTCGAATGTTGCGGTAGTAACAGAAATAGAAACACCTGAAAGCACTCAAAAAATTAAGTCGAATGATAACGCAATGACTATTTATTTTGCCTCAAACGGAGAAAGGCTTTGGGATGTTGCTCGTAAGTATCTTGCGTCAAGCGAGGAAATAAAAGAAATCAACGGAATTGATGTTGATGTGTTCGGCGAAAATACAATGCTTTTAATACCAATAAAATAATAAAAAACCGTGTGGATTTTCCGCACGGTTTTTCTTGAAATTTACGATATGTTGTGTTATACTAAATTGAAATATACTATAATTATTGTAAATAAAGGTGGTATAACTATGAAATGTCCGTTTTGTGCTTATGAGGAAAGCAAGGTAATTGATTCAAGACCTACCGACGAGGGAGAGCGTATTCGCAGAAGAAGAGAATGTTTGGAATGCGGTAAGCGATTTACAACTTATGAAATGATAGAAAGCTTGCCGATTATCGTAATTAAGCGAGACCGTTCCCGTGAAACCTTTAACCGTGAAAAGCTTATGAACGGTATGCTTAGGGCTTGTGAAAAGCGCCCTGTTTCGATTGAAACACTTGACCGTGCTATTGATAATATTGAGGCTACTATTCAAAATTCACTTGACCGTGAGGTTACAAGCGAAAAAATCGGCGAGCTTGCTATGGATATGCTTAAAGGCATTGATGAGGTAGCCTATGTCAGATTTGCTTCGGTGTATAGACAGTTTAAGGATTTAGGTACCTTTATGGACGAGCTTTCAAAGCTTATTAAGCAAAGCAAATAATTGGAGACTTTTTAATGAACGAGTATGAACTTTTAGCGGAGCTTTTGCTTCCTGATATTAAACAAACGCCCGACTATTATGAGAATATGTATCCCGAAAGAAATTTACCTGAGGGCGCAAAGGTAACAAGAGTTGCCCCAAGCCCTACGGGTTATCTTCATTTGGGAACTCTTTTTACTTCTCTTGTAAACAGAATAACCGCTACAACATCTAACGGTATTTTCTTTACAAGAATTGAAGATACTGACAAAAAGCGTGAGGTAGAGGGCGGTATCGAGGATATTATTGACGGTCTTAACAGATTTGGAATCACGATTGATGAAGGATTTATTAACGGCACTAATGAGTCGGGAGATTACGGACCGTATCAGCAAAGTAAGCGTGCCGAAATATACCAAACTTATGTAAAGGACCTTATTAAAAAAGGTTTGGCATATCCTTGCTTTTGTACGGCAGAAGAGCTTGAAGCAGTTCGTGAAATCCAAGAGGCCAACAAGATTAGAACAGGTTATCACGGTGAATATGCAAAGCATAGGAATATTACCTATGCCGAGGCAAAAGAGCTGATAGATAAGGGATTACCGTTTGTTATAAGACTTAAATCTCAGGGAAATGAAGAAAACAAGGCTGTTTTCGAAGATATGATTAAGGGCAAAATTGAGATGCCTCAAAATGACGAGGACTTCGTTCTTCTTAAATCGGACGGTATTCCGACATACCATTTTGCCCACGCTATTGATGACCACCTTATGCATACAACCCATGTTATGCGTGGAGATGAGTGGATTTCTTCTACACCTAAACATATTGAGCTTTTTAAGCTTTTAGGCTTTAAGCAACCGAAATATGCTCATGTTTCGCCTATTATGAAGCTTGATAACGGCGCTAAAAGGAAAATATCAAAGAGAAAAGACCCCGAGGCCGCCGTTCATTTCTTTATCGAAGAGGGCTACGAGGCGGTAAGTGTTATTGAATACTTAATGACTATTGCGGCATCCGACTTTGAGGATTGGCGCAGGGCAAATCCAGATACCGATTATAAGGAATTTAAGTTTAATCTTAAAAAAATGAGTGTTTCGGGTGCGCTGTTTGACCAAAACAAGCTTAATGACATCAGCAAAATAAAGGTGTCAAAGCTAAATTCCGCCGAGGTTTACGAAAAGATTACCGAATGGGCAAAAGAGTTTGATAACGAGTTTTACAATATCCTGACGAAAAATCCCGATTATTCAAAGTCGGTTTTTGCAATTGATAGAGATAATGCCTCAAAGCCCCGTAAAGATATTGCGAAATGGAATGAGGTTAAAGAATACTATTCATATATGTTTAAGGAAACCTATGAGTCTTGTTTTGAGCTTCCCGAAAACATTTGCAAAAAAGATGCTTTTGATTTTCTTTCGGAATATGCAAAGGTTTATGATGAGAATGACGATAGACAAGCTTGGTTTGATAAGATAAAGGAAATAGCACCGAAGCTTAACTTTGCTTCCGACACCAAAGAATACAAAGCAAATCCCGAAAACTTTAAGGGAAGTGCGGGAGATTTAAGCACCTTGCTTAGAATTGCGATAACGGGACGCAAAAATACACCCGACCTTTGCAGTATTATGCAGGTTTTGGGCAAGGACGAAAGCTTAGACAGAATAAATAACGCAATTAAATTTTGTGAGGAATAGTAATGGAAGAAAAAGAAATTATCGGTAATGAAGAAGTAAAGCCTTCTAATTTTATCCACGATTTTATTGATGAGGATTTGAAGGAAGGAATATATGAAAAGGTGCAAACCCGTTTTCCGCCCGAGCCTAACGGTTATCTTCATATAGGTCATGCAAAGGCTATTTGCATTGACTTCGGTACTGCTGAAAAATACGGCGGTAAATGTAATTTGCGATTTGATGACACTAATCCTACGAAGGAAGATGTCGAGTATGTTGACGCTATCAAAGAGGATATTGAGTGGTTGGGCTTTAAGTGGGATAACATTTATTTTGCTTCCGACTATTTTGATTTTATCTATGAATGTGCTATAAAGCTTATTGATAAAGGTTTGGCTTATATTGACGAGTCAACGCCTGACGAAATTCGTGAAATGCGAGGCACCTTAACCGAAGCTGGTAAAGAAAGCCCGTTTAGAAACAGACCTATTTGGGAAACAAAAGAGCTTTTCAAAAAGATGACCGACGGCGAAGTAGAAGAAGGCAAAATGGTGCTTCGTGCGAAAATTGATATGGCATCTTCGAACTTAAATATGCGCGACCCGATTATTTACCGTGTTCTTAAAGCTACACATCACAGAACGGGGGATAAGTGGTGCGTTTATCCTATGTATGACTTTGCCCATCCTCTTTCGGATGCCAAAGAGGGTGTAACACATTCTCTTTGCTCTTTGGAGTTTGAAAATCACCGTCCGCTTTATAATTGGGTTTTAGAGGCTTGTGAGATAGTAACACCGCCGAGACAAATTGAATTTGCAAGAATGAATGTAAACTATACCCTTACAAGCAAGAGAAAGTGCTTAAAGCTTGTAAATGACGGTCTTGTTTCGGGTTGGGACGACCCGAGAATGGCAACTGTTTGCGGTATGAGAAGACGAGGCTATCCTTCAAAAGCCGTTAGAGCTTTCGTTGATAAAATCGGTGTGTCAAAGGCATACAGCGTAATTGATTATGCTTTGCTTGAATCCTGTGTTCGTGATTTTCTCAATGAAAATGCAGATAGAGCAATGGCAGTTTTAAGACCGCTTAAAGTTGTTATCGACAATTATCCCGAAGATAAGACTGAGGATATTGAGGTTGATATTAACCCGAATAAACCCGAAAAGGGCAAGAAAACCGTTACTTTTTCAAGAGAAATATATATCGAACAGGATGATTTTTGCTTAAATCCCGTTGGTAAGTATTTTAGACTTTGTCCCGAAAAAGAGGTTCGCCTTAAAGGTGCTTATTATGTGAAATACGCATCTCACGATGAGGACGAAAACGGCAATATCACTTGTGTTCATTGCACATACGACCCTGAAAGCCGTGGCGGAGAAACACCTGACGGAAGAAAGGTAAAGGGTACACTTCATTGGGTTAGTGTTAATTTATGCGCTAATGCAACAATAAGGCTTTACGATAGACTCTTTAATGTCGAAAATCCCTCTGATGAGGAGGGCGTGTCGTCCTTTGCGGATAACCTAAATCCCGAATCGCTTACGGTTTTGAGGGATTGTAAGATAGATGCCGACCTTGTAAATTCAAAGCCTGGGGACACATTCCAATTTATGCGTCAGGGATATTTTTGCCTTGATAAAGACTCAACGAAGGACGAAATTATCTTTAACAGAACAGTAGGTCTTAAAGATTCTTTCGCAAAAAAACAATGATTACGGTAAATGATGTTTTTGATTTTTTGAATGAAAAATACCCCGTAGAAGATGCCTGCGATTTTGACAATGTCGGAATTTTGGTAGGCGATAAGAATAACGCGGTAACAAAAGCTTTGGTGGCGCTTGACTGCGATATTACTACTGTAAAAGAAGCGGTTAAAATCGGTGCCGAGCTTATAATAACTCATCATCCCGTTATCTTTGTGGGTGTAAAATCAGTTGTTGCCGACAGCGTCGTTTTTGAGCTTTTAAGGAATAATATTTCGGTTATTTCCATGCATACAAATTATGATGTCGGTGCAAACGGACTTAACGATATTCTTTGTGAAAAGCTCGGCTTTAATAGTTTTTCAAAATTTGTTGCAAGCGACGGCTATAAATTAAACGCTGCCGAAACCGATATTTCTTCGGCGGATGAGCTTGCAAAGGATATTAAACAAAAACTCTCGTTTTCGGTTAGGTATGTCGGCGGAAGACCGATTAAGAAACTGCTTGTTTGCTCGGGCTCGGGCGGTGGCTTTGTTGAAGATGCAATAAAATGCGGCTTTGACGGACTTGTTACGGCGGATGTTAAACACAATCAATTTGTTGATGCTGTAAATGCCGGAATTTCGCTTTTTGATGCGGGACATTATGCAACCGAAACTATTTGTGTTGAGCATCTTTCAAAAATCATTTCACAAAAATTCAAAGAATTAAACATACAAACCTTTTATCAAAAGGCTATGAAATACATATAAGTATATAAAGGATCATAAATATGAAAAAGTTTGCAAAATCAGTGGCTATTATTATCGTTGCCGTGATTCTTCTTTCGGCAATACCGACTTTTGTATCGGCAAAAGAGCTTGATTTGCCGACGGTAAGTTACAGCACGCACATTTCAAATATCGGTTGGATAAACTCCGTAAGTAACGGTGCCACCGCCGGAAACGACAACATAAACAATAATTTAGAGGCTATTAAGGTCGATCTTCAAACGAAAGAGGATATTGATGTTTCGTGCGGTGTTCATGTATCTAATATCGGTTGGATGAATGAGGTATCAAATGGACAAACTGCGGGTACTACCGGAAGAGCTTTGTCGGTTGAGGGTATTTATTTCTATCTAACAGGTGCCGATTCGGAAAAATACGATATTTGGTACCGTACAAATATTGAAAAATTCGGTTGGCTCGGTTGGGCTAAAAACGGAGAAAAGAGCGGTTCGCAAGGACTCTCTTTGCCTGTTCATCAAATAGAAATCAAGATAACGGTTAAGTCTTCTTTCGAGCCTAAAAACTCTGTTGCACCGTTTGAAACCGCTCTTGTTTCTTATTCTTCTCATCTTTCAAATCTCGGCTGGACAAACACCGTTTATGACGGTCAAACAAGCGGTGTAGCGATAAATAAATATAATATTGAGGCTTTGAAAATAAATGTAATATCCAACGATAATATTAAGCTTAACTGCGGAATACATATAGCAAATATAGGTTGGATTGATAATATAAGCTCTAATAATATTATCGGTACAACCGGTAAGGCGCTCAGTGCAGAGGGATTATATTTGTCGATTGTCGGGGAAAATGCCGAAAAGTATGATGTTTGGTATCATTCGTATATTGATAAATTAGGTTGGCTCGGCTGGGCTAAAAACGGCGAGTATTCCGGCTCACAAGGGTTAAGTATTCCGCTTAAAGCGATTGAAATTAAGATTTGCCCCAAAGATACATTTAATCCCGAAAACACCGAAAATGCGTTTGTTACAAAGATGTTTATATATTCTTCGCATGTTTCCGATATCGGTTGGATGGGTAGTGTAACTAACGGCGCTACGAGCGGAACTGCCGATAATACTCATAAAATCGAAGCGGTTTCGGTAAGTGCTTTGGGTTACGGTGATTTGCATATCAAGTATGCGGCTCATGTATCGAATATCGGTTGGATGGGCTATGTTTGTGACGGAAAAACCGCGGGTACTACCGGAAGGGCGCTTTCTGTTGAAAGTATGTATTTTGAGCTTTACGGAAAAGAGGCTCAAAAATATGATATTTGGTATAGGTCATATATTCACGGTAAAGGTTGGCTTTCGTGGACATCTAACGGTCAAAAGAGCGGAAGTGTCGGTAAAGCAATCGCTATGTCGGGAATACAAATAGTGATTTGCGAAAAAGGCAAATTCGCTTTGGACGACACTAACGGTTTAGAAGCCGAAAAAGGTGTACTTACTTATTCTGCGGCAACAAGCAAAGATAATTGGACCGAGGATGCGCTATCATGCGAGGTTTGCGGTAACTTAAACGAGGCTAATCCGTTAGTTGATTTTAAGGCTCAAATTTCCGGCGAAATCGACTTGGGAATTTCCTATTCGGTTTGTTTGTCAAGCAACGGTTGGGCGGATTTTGTGTCCGACGGAAATACTTTTGACGGACTTTATGAAAATATCGAAGCTATTTCAATAGAGCTTACCGGTGCCGAAAAGGATAATTACGATATTTATTATTCGGTTTGCACCGAAAATTACGGCTGGCTCGGTTGGGCTAAAAACGGAGATTGTGCCGGAAATGAAGGTGTCGATTCTGCTGTTTATGCCGTTACAATCAGAATTTGCAAAAAGAATACATTCGTCCAGCCGTATTTCGGCGATGCCTTTGTAATCAAAGATGAGAAGCTGTACGGCGATTACTTGTTCGCTATTGATGCAGGACACGGCGGCAGCGATGTCGGTGCTACGGGCATTGACGGAAGATACGAGGCTGACGATAATCTTAAAGTTGCACAAGAGGTTATAAGGGTTCTTAATCAGCAAGGTCAAAAGACCTACTTTATTGACAGAAATATTACGGCGGCTAATAGACCGTTAGAGGCAAACGAGGTTAATGCGACTATACTTGTTTCACTTCACCGAGATTCTACCGAGGCTAAAAACGGTCCGAGCGGCATTTCGCTTTATACCCACGAGCCTAATCATATTCAAAGGCAGCAGCAACCGACAAAGGCTTATTCTCCCAATGAACAGGAAAATAGACACGAGTTTAACGAATTGCTTGTAAATAATCTAAAAAATAATCTTACAAATATTACCTCTACGCCCGTAAGAGACCCTTATTACGGCTCCGCACAGGCACCGACTTGGGAAGATTATTACATAAACCGCCTTGCGAATATGCCGAGCTGTATTATTGAACTCGGTTATGTGAATAATGCAACCGATAACAGTAATTTCGATAACTATTACCGTGAATATGCAAAAGCAATAGCCAAGTCTTTAATGCAAACCGTGGGACTTAAATTTGACGAAAATAAATATACATTAGAATAAATAACATATTATACAAGCCGTCTTTCATAAAGTAAAATGAAAGGCGGCTTTTTTATGCTTAATATCAGAAAAAAATTCAGTTACTACATCATTACAAGAAGGCAAATTAAAATAGCAATAGCATTGTTGCTTTCGGCGGTAACGCTTACTGTCGGCTCACAGTTTGTTTTTGCGGGTACCGATAGGCTTTTGCCTATATACTGTGTTGAAACCGATAAAAAACGAATAGCAATATCGTTTGATGCGGCTTGGGGAAATGACGATACGCATACGCTTATTGATATACTTAAAAAGTATGATGTACCTGCTACATTTTTTGTTGTCGGGGCTTGGGTTGATAAATATCCGGAATCGGTAAGAGAACTCTCTAATGCAGGTCATCAAATACAAAACCATTCAAATACGCACCCGTATTTAACCGAACTTTCAAAAACGCAAATTTGCGACGAAATAAAAAGCTGTAACGAAAAGATTAAGGCTATAACAGGGGTTGAACCGACACTTATTCGCCCACCGTACGGCGATTATGATAATAATGTGATAACCACCGTAGAAAGCCTTAATATGAAAACAATACAATGGTCGGTTGACTCTCTCGACTGGAAAGAAAATGCCACTGCGGATAGTATTTATAATAGGGTAGTATCAAAGGTGCAAAACGGCAGTATTATCCTATGCCATAACGATGCCGAACATACTCCCGAAGCATTGCCGAGAATACTCGAAAATCTAAAAAAAGACGGATATGAATTTGTACTTCTTTCCGACCTGATATATAAAGATAATTACGAAATTAAACACGATGGAACACAATGTAAATTGAAATAAATATCGT
>DCHX01000031.1:6942-7610 GCA_002315685.1 Ruminococcaceae bacterium UBA1741 | reverse complement strand
AAATCATTGTAAAACCAAAAGGGACGATGTGGGCATCGTCCCCTACGAATATTACAATTCGCAATTAATAATTATTTCTTCGTATTCCTTTTCGGCATCTTTGAAAACTTCAATTATATCATCAATACCTTCTTTTAGATTTTCCGATTGCTTTGTTTCGGGTTTATAGACAATTTTTATGTTTACAGGTGTTTCAATATAACCCGTTAGCATATCCCACAAAGCATCTAAATTATTTCCGTACCACTCCGGAAATCCAAGTTGTTCTCGTAATTCGTTATGCAAATCCATAGGATATTTACATTTTGAAAAATCAATTATTATTTCTTTCATCTTAACTCCTTAAAGTTGTTGTTATTATTTTAACATCATAATAAAGAAAATTCAAGATAAGATATATTACTTTCATTACCAATGTTGACTCTCTCTCGACTGGAAAGAAAATGCCACGGCTGACAGTATTTATAATAGGGTAGTATCAAAAGTGCAAAACGGCAGTATTATCCTATGCCATAACGATGCCGAACATACTCCCGAGGCATTGCCGAGAATTTTAGAAACACTAAAAAAAGACGGATATGAATTTGTCTTCATATCCGACCTGATTTATAAAGATAACTATGAAATAAAACACGATGGAACACAATGTAAATTGAAATAAATATCGT
>DCHX01000031.1:0-6930 GCA_002315685.1 Ruminococcaceae bacterium UBA1741 | reverse complement strand
TGGATGCCCACATCCACCCTTAAATAATCGCAAAAAAAGGGACGATGTGGGCATCATCCTATACTAATTTATAAATTTATTTTATTTGTATATTATCGTGCGAACAATGTTTGCTCCCTACGGAATCAATTTATTTTGTTTTCAATATGAGGGGGAATAATATTCAGTAAATAACGGCTATTTGATGGCTCACATACACAAAAACACGCAAAAACAAACAATCCGCAAAAAATGTATTGTTAAAATAAGGTAAAGTGTGATATAATTATATAGATTAAAATTTACTTTACGGAGTGTGTAGAATGGTTGTTAATAAAGTTCTGCTTTCAAATGGGGCAGAAGGGTTATTTATTAAAAATTCCAGATTTAATACAACGCTTGTTTCATTTAATTTTTATTTACCTATTGATAGAGCGAGAGTGGCTGATTTTGCGCTTTTGCCGTTTGTACTTACCACTTGCAGTAAGAGGTATCCCGATTTCAGAAAATTAAACTACAAGTTAAGCAAGCTGTACGGTGCGGAGCTTACTGCTTCCTGCGAAAAGGTTGGAGATTTTCAACTGCTTAAAATGTCTATTTCGGTTATCAATGATAAATACACTCTTGATAATGAGGAGCTTACCTCACAGGCGATAGAGCTTTTGACTAATCTTGTATTCGAGCCTAAAACCGAAAACGGCGGATTTTTTGCAAGCGATATTGAACGAGAAAAGAGAAAGGCCATTGAGCATATTAAGGGCGAGTTTGCCGAAAAGAGAATTTATTCAAAGGAACGCCTTATATCCGAAATGTATAAGGGCTTGCCGTACGGTGTGCCAAAATGCGGTAGGATTGAG
This sequence comes from Ruminococcaceae bacterium UBA1741, assembly GCA_002315685.1. Taxonomy (GTDB): domain Bacteria; phylum Bacillota; class Clostridia; order Oscillospirales; family Acutalibacteraceae; genus UBA737. The sequence continues at coordinate 6,094 of DCHX01000031.1, read as the reverse complement.
GATGTAGAGAATATTACGGAAAAATCACTGTTTGGTGCTTGGGAGGATATGCTTAAACATTCATTTATTCGTGTGAATGTTGTATCTGACAGTATGCCTCAAAACCTATTTGATACTTTAAGCGAACGCTTTTCTTCAATGAATAGAGATAACATAACCGATTTTTCTAATATTACACCTACAACACACGCGGATAAGGTAAACAAAATAGTAGAGCTTGAAAGCCTAAACCAAGGCAAGCTTGTAATGGGATTTTCCTGCGACAGCTACGGCGGGGATAAAGCTACGGCGGATTTATTTGTGGCTTGTGATATTTTCGGTGGCGGACCCTACTCAAAATTATTCGGTAATGTTCGTGAAAAAATGAGCCTTTGCTATTATTGCACTGCAAGAGCCGTTAGAAACAAAGGTCTTATAACGGTTGAAAGCGGTATTGAAAAAGAAAATGCCGAAAAGGCGGAAAAGGCTATTTTAGAGCAACTTTCAAATCTTCAAAACGGCATACTTACCGACAGTGAGTTTGAGTCCTCGATTATGGGACTTACCGATTCGTTAAAATCGTATAACGACAGTCAAGATGCTCTTGAACTTTGGTATTCAACAAGACTTTTCGATGATGAAATTATGTCGCCGGACGAGTTTGCCGAGAGCCTTAAAAATGTAACAAAGGAAACCGCCGTAAAGGCTTCAAAGGGAATTAAACTTCATACTGTTTTTGCGCTTTTGCCGAAGGAGGACAAATGATGAAAAGAGAAATTTTTGAAAGCTCGGTTGGCGAAAGCTATGTTAAGGCGGTTTGTTCTTCGGGACTTACCGTATATGTTATGGAAAAACCGCAATTCACTTCTTCTTTTGCGATTTTCGGTACAAAATACGGCTCAATTGACAACTGCTTTTCGGTAAACGGAGAAAAAGAAAAATGCGTACCGGACGGGATTGCGCATTATCTTGAACACAAGCTTTTTGAAAGCGAGGACGGTGATGCCTTTTCAAAGTTTGCAAAAACCGGTGCGAGTGCTAACGCATTTACTTCGTTTGACCGAACTTGCTATTTATTTTCCTGCTCCGATAAGTTTTACGAAAATCTCGATATTTTACTTGACTTTGTTCAAAAGCCTTATTTTACCGAAGAAACGGTTAGAAAAGAGCAGGGTATAATAGGTCAGGAAATTAAGATGTATGATGACAGTCCTGCTTGGAGAGTTACATTCAATATGCTTGAAAATATGTATGTAAATCATCCGGTTAAGATTGATATTGCGGGAACGGTTAAATCAATAGCAAAAATTGACCACAACATACTTTACGATTGCTACAACACCTTTTATAATCCTAACAATATGTTTGTTTGCGTTGTCGGAAATGTTGATACCGAAACGGTGCTTGAAATGTGCGAAAAAAGGGTATCAAAAAAGCAGGATATTACTATTGAGCGCATCTTTAAGGAAGAGCCCGAAGCAATAATTAAGCCTTATGTTGAGCAAAAACTGTCGGTTTCGATTCCTATGTTTTGTTTAGGTTTTAAGCAAAGAATTCAGTCGCCGTTTAGGCGCCTAAAATCAAAGGTTTGCATAAATTTACTGCTTGAAATGATTTGCGGAGAATGTTCGCCTTTATACGAAAGGCTTATCAACGAGGGACTTATCAACGACGAGTTTTCGTATGAGTATTTTAACGGCTATAACTATGCTTGTGTTATGTTCTCCGGAGAATCCTCTAATCCAAAGAGGGTTAGTGAGCTGATAAAAGAAGAAATTGCTTCTTTGCGTGAAAACGGATTAGACAAAAAACTTTTTTCCGCTATCAAGAGCGGTGTTTACGGCGATGTTATAAGAAGATTTAACAATGTAAACGGTCTTTGTATGCAGCTTACCGAAAGTGCAATTTTCGATTTTGATATGTTTGAGGAAATAAAGCTTCTTAAAACCGTTTCGTGTGATGATGTATATAAGCGGCTTGATATTTTTGATTATGATTTATCGGTGCTTTCCGTAATAAATCCAGTGGAGTGAAATTATGACCTATAATGTTACGATTTTCGGTATAAAATTAAAATTAAGTCCTATTGCTTTTTCTATTCCAATCGGTAGCGGATGGGATATATATTGGTATGGAATTATCATTGCATTAGGCTTTCTTACGGCGCTTATTTTTGCTTATAAAAATGTCAAGCGGTTTAATCTTGACATTGACAGAGTTATTGATGTAGTATTAGTTACTACACCTGTTGCAATTCTTTGCGCAAGAACATACTACCTTATTTTTGACGGCGAACCATTAACAAGCTTTTCCGAATTTTTCGGTTTCAGCGGCTCGGGTTTTTCGGGACTTGCCATTTACGGCGGTGTTATAGGTGCTTTTCTTTGCGGTGCTTTAATGTGCAAAATAAGAAAGGTTAAGATGCTTGATATGTTCGATTTGACCGCTTTGGGATTCTTAATCGGACAAGCAATAGGCCGTTGGGGCAACTTTGTAAATCAAGAGGCTTACGGCGCTTTTACGGGCAGTTCGTTTTGGGGAATGACAAGCGAAAGAACCGTAATGGAAATGGGCGAGGGACTTGTTCATCCCTGTTTCCTTTACGAGTCGATTTGGTGCTTAATCGGTTTCTTTGTTTTGAACAGTTTAAGCAAAAAAAGAAAATTCTCGGGCGAAACAACTCTTACATACGGAGTTTGGTACGGATTCGGCAGAGCTATTATCGAGCTTTTGAGAACCGACAGCCTAATGATAGGAAGAATAAAAGTTTCCTGTCTTTTATCTGTACTTTTGTGTATTGCATGTGTTACACTATTGGTAATATTCAGAAAAAAAGCATTGACGGACACTGCGGACGGCTATGTTTCGGTGTTTGAAGAAGAAACTGTTACGGAGGATAATGAAAATGAGCAAGTTGATTGACGGAAAGTTAGTATCGTGTGCGGTAAAAGAACGAATAAAAGCGGAAGTATCCGAGCTTAAAAACAAAGGCATTACGGTAGGACTTGCCGTAATTTTAGTAGGTGAAGACCCTGCTTCTAAAATATATGTTGCTAACAAGAAAAAAGCTTGTGAGGCGCTCGGCATTATTTCGCAGGAATATCTTTTGCCCGAAAATACGACTACCGAAGAACTTTTAGAGCTTATTGATACTCTTAATCACGAGAAAACCATTAACGGTATTTTGTGTCAGTTGCCTTTGCCAAAGGGTATTGATGAACAAACCGTAATAAACGCTATTTTGCCCGAAAAGGATGTTGATGCGTTCCATCCGAGCAATGTCGGTAAAATTATGATTGGCGACTACGATTTTGTTCCCTGCACTCCTGCGGGAATAATGGAAATGCTTGACTATTATAATATAGATATTTGCGGAAAAAATTGTGTTGTAATAGGTAGGTCAAATATTGTAGGAAAGCCTATGAGTATGCTCCTTCTTCACAAGAACGGAACGGTTACTACCTGCCATTCGAGAACAAATAATTTAAGCGAGGTTACAAACAAGGCGGATATTTTGGTATCTGCTGTCGGAAAGGCAAACTTTGTAACCGCCGATATGGTAAAGGACGGCGCTGTTGTTATTGATGTCGGTATGAATAGGGATAACGGAAAGCTTTGCGGTGATGTTTGCTTTGATGAGGTCAAGGATAAAGCATCGTATATTACACCCGTACCGGGTGGTGTAGGACCTATGACCATTGCTATGCTTATGCAAAATACTTTAACCGCTTCTAAAAAACAAAACGGACTTTTATAGATTTTAGGTGATATTTTTGAAAAGATTTGGTGTTTTGGCTATTTCTCTTGTTTTATTATCGTTATTTTTTTTAACGGCTTTTACTTCAAACAGAGATTTTTCTATTGATGTCGGGGACAGCTATATAAAATGCTATAACGATGAATCAAAAAAGGATATTGCAAAAAAACTTGATATGACCGAAAAAGAGGTCGTAGATTTTTTTGAGCAAAATAATGTTAGGTTTTTGGGCGTCAGCAACAACAATACCTCACAAGTCCGTGTATCGGTTTACGAGGATGAGTTTTCAAAAAAAACCGCCGATATGTCAAATCTTTCGAATTCGGAAATAAGAAGCTTGTCAAAGGAGCTTCTCAAAAATCAAAATATTGATTATGATATTTATGTCAGAAATTCGGTAAAATATATTAAAATATCCGAGGTGCTTAAAGACAGCGGCGGCGAATATACCGCAACACAGTATTTAACCGTTTTGGATGAAAAGCTTTATAATATAACCTTTTATAATGCAAACGAGGAAACCTCTGCGGACAACCAAAAGATACTTGATACATTTAAGGTTAATGAAGAAACGGGAAATTATAAGTATTCGGCATATATTTCGATTTTAATTGCATTTGCAATAGCGGGACTTACCGCAATTATTGTTGTTATGGTAATGGGCATTATTAAGAATAAAAATGACGAAGAATACGATAAATAGCTGTTTTTTATTTGTTGAGGTTTCCGCTTCTTGAATAAAAGAATATATACTGTTGCACTATACCGCCGTATTCTTTTGCACATTCGGGAACACCCTGCGGAAACAGTTCTTCAAGCGCCCTTTTTATCCAAACATCCTTAGGAAAAGCCGAAAAATGCTTTAACGAGAACAAAAGAGTGCAGTCGGCAACCTTTGGGCCTACACCCTTTATTTTCATAAGCTCTTGCCTTGCTGTATCGGTATCAATACCGATAAGGGAATTAAGGTTGATTTCTCCGCTTGCGACCTTTTTTGAAGCATCAATTATGTATTTTGCTCTAAATCCCATTCTTATATCAGAAAGGTCGTCAACATTTAATTTTGATAAAACCCGTGCCGTAGGAAAAGAGTAGCCCTCACCGATTTTTTCGCCGTATTTTGCACAAAGTCTTTCGATTATTCCTTTTATTCTCGGTATGTTGTTGTTTTGCGAAATAATAAATGAACAGAGTGCCTCAAAAGGCTCTTGATTGAGTATGCGAATGCCTTCTCCGAAAGAGGAGGCTTTTTTAAGTGTATTATCACAGCTTATTTTTTTGATTATTTTTCCGTAATCCCTGTTTAAGTCGAAATAATCGTACCAAATATTCAAAAAATCTTCTTTGCTTGTGTTTAGCAAAACAATATCGTTGTTTTCTTTTTTTATTGATAAGGCTTTGCCTTTTACGACACCGCTCCAAACGCCGTTTTCATCACATTTCCAACGAAAAGCCTGACCGCAGTCAAGCGTCATGGCAAGGTCAAAGTTTTCGGCGTTTTTTATATAGACATTACTGTTTTTATATATAATGTTTTCCACAAAATCATCTCCACACTTGGAATTATACATTTTTTGTGTTACAATATCAAGTAAGATTAGAAAAGAGGTTACTGTATGCGTGATGATATTTGTACAATTCCCGTCTCGGAGGTTTTTGAAGTACGGGACGGTTGTCCTATTTGCCGAATGAGAAGTATAATCGAAGAAAGAATACTTACATATATTTTAGGTGATTCTATGATGGAGCCTGATGTCAGAATTGCCACCAACAAAGCGGGATTTTGCCCCGAACATCTTAATAAAATGTTAAACCGCAGGGGCAGACTTCAATTAGCACTTATGCTTGAAACCCATATTAAAGAAGTTAATAAGAATATTTTTGAAAAAAATCTTTTGAACGGGGCTGATAAAAAAGCCGAAAAAATAGGAAAGCTGTCAGATAGCTGTTTTATTTGCGACAAGATGAATTGGGGCTTTGAGCATATGATAGACACCATCTACCGTTGCTACGAAAAGGAAAGAGATTTCAGAAACCTTTTTGATTCACAACCGCAGTTTTGTATGCCTCATTATGAATTGCTTATTAAAGGGGCGGATAAGAAGAAAATGCCGAAATATTATAAGGAATTTTCGAGTAGCCTTACTAAAATTTCGGGAGACTATTTGACTCGGCTTTGCGAAGATATTACAAAATACTGTAAAATGTACGATTACAGAAACAATGCGGGAAAGGATACCGATTGGGGAGATGCTAAGACTGCCGTTGAGCGAACGGTTGGCTTCTTAAACGGCGAAATACCGCAAGAATAATTTTTTAATATTACTTTGAATAATAACCCGGATAAAAGTTAAAAAT